>DASRHU010000208.1:0-3309 GCA_035650335.1 Gemmatimonadaceae bacterium
CTAGTGGACTGAGAGTGAGTTTCTGATGGCACGCACGCGGCGCTTCGGGTTGTCGTAGATCCACTGGAACGGCTGCGCCGTCTTGTTATGCAGGGCGATGTACTGTCGCAGCTTCTTCCGGAGGTCGGGGACCGACGTGAAGATGCCGCGCGCGATCACGTCGCGCTCGATCTTCGCGAACCAGAGCTCCACTTGATTCAGCCACGAGCTGTAGGTCGGCGTGAAGTGGAAGTGCACGTTGGGGTGCGCGGCTTGCCACGCCCGGACCGCTTTCGTCTTGTGCGCCGACAGGTTGTCGAGGATCACGTGCAGCTCCTGCCGCCGCCGGTAGCCCGCCACCACCCGGTCCATGAACGCGAGGAAGTCCGCGCTCGTGTGGCGCGCGGCGGGCATCCCGGCGACGCGGCCCGTCGCCACCTCGAGCGCCGCGTAGAGCGAGAGCGTGCCGTGCCGGACGTACTCGAACCCGTGGCGCTCGGCGCGCCCGGGCGAGAGGGGCAGCACCGGGTCGACGCGGTCCAGGGCCTGGATCGCCGTCTTCTCGTCCACACAGAGCACGACGGCGTGCTCGGGCGGGTCGAGGTAGAGCGCGATGATGTCGGCCGCCTTCTGCTCGAACTCCGGGTCGGTGGTCGTGACGTAGCGCTCGAGCCGGTGCGGCTTGAGCCCGGCGCGCCGCCACACCTGCAACACCGTCCAGTTGCTCACGCCGACGCGCGCCGCCAGTCGGCGCGAGGTCCAGTGCGTCAGCGGCGCGGGCGGCGGTTCCTCCCGCGTTATGCGGAGGATGCGCGCCTCGACCGCCGGGCGCAGTCGGTGGTCCTGGCGGCCCGCGCGCGCCTCGTCGGCGAGCGCGAGCACCCCGCCTTCGGCGAAGCGCCGCTTCCAGCGCGCGACGAAGCGGTCGGTCACGCCGAGCGCGGCACACACCGCGCTGTAGCTGAACCCGTCGGCCAGCAACAGGACGCAGCGGGCGCGGCGCACAATGCCCGCCGGCGTCGTGGTGGCACGGACGAGGCGCTCCAGATCCTCGCGGTCCGTCGCAGTGAGCGTAAGCTCCATAGGCGTCGTAAACATGCCAACGCCCGCTGCAAGACGGATGCTATCCACATCTTACTTTCGATCCACTAGTCCCCAGTCCCCAGTCCCCAGTCCCCAGTCCCCAGTCCCCAGTCCCCAGTCCCCAGTCCCCAGTCCCTCGTTACGGTATCGAGATCCCGTACTTGGCGCTGATTGCCTGTGCCGCTGCGCCTGCGAGGATCGCCTGGCCAGCGGAGCTCGGGTGCACGCCATCGAGGCTGATGTTCGCACCGAACGGCGTATTCGAGAACAGCAGGTTCACGACGTTGAGGCTCGGCTTCGGCAGACCATAGACGGCGTCGAGACTGAAGTACGCCCATCCGTTCTCCGTCGCCTTCGCCTGCAGCCGTGCGTTCATCTGCGCCATGCGCGCGTTGATCGTGCTGATGTCGCCTGACGTGAGGACGTAGTCCACGGTACCCGGCACGTTGGAGCACGTCGCGGTCGTCGGCGTTTTCGAGAGCAGCGTCAGAAGATAGCCGGGGATGAACAGGTAGTTCGAGCTGAAGTAGCAGTTCACGCTGACGGTGATCCCGAGCGCGAGCAGCGCCGGCCACTCGTTGAAGAACTCGCGGGCGCGACGGATGCTGGGGAAGTTCGCCGCATTGGTAGGCAGGCCGACGAGCACCGCCCGCGCGCCGGTGCCTCTTACCGCAGCGAGGACCTCATCGTAGTCGCGCTCCCAGTCGGCGTACGGCGTCATGGCCTCCACCCGGCCCGTGCTCGCCGGCAGCACCTCGTTCGCCACGAGCTCCACCGACACGAACGTCGGGTTCTGCGCCTGCATGGCGGTGACCTGCGTGTGCCCCGGTGGCAGCACGCGGGAGTAGAGCTGGCCCTTTCGCGCGTTCCGCGCCGTTTCGGTCTCCGGGGTGCTGCGGAGCGCGTCACGGACCTTGGCTCCGGAGATGGCGACGCTGTTCGCCGGCAGAACGACACCGTCGCGGAGTGGCGCACAGAAGTTCATGACGCCCGTGACGAGATCGTCGCCGAAGGCGCCGACGAGGACGAAGTCCGACGCCAGCGGCGGCAGCAGCGGTGGTCCGCACCCGGGGTCCTGCACGAGCGGCAGGGTGAAGGCGACCCCGACCCGTCGCGCGAGCTCGGCGGGCCACGCCGCCCGCTGCGCGGTGGCGAAGATACCGGCCGACTGCACGCCCTGGCTGTTGCTCGTGCCTAACGCGACGTAGCGCGCGAACATCTGCTGCGCCGTCACGGCTGCGCTGGGCCGCGGGATGCTGGCGGTGGGCGCGTGAGTCGTGGGGGACGGCGGGGCGACCGGGTCGGTGCACGCGGCGGTGGCCAGCAGGGCACCAAGGGAAACGAGCGTCCGTCTCATGCGACCTGCTCCTGCGAACCTGTCCGCGAGGCCCGACGAACGCGGGGTGCCCTAACGACACCCGCGCGTCCCCGCGCTACAGGTCCCCGAAGCTGCGTTCGCGCAATCGACTCGGCAAGGACCAGCCGAGGTCGCCGCTACTGGTCCGATTCTTCCACGCTTTCACCGACCTCAACCAGCAAGGAGTCGTGTAATGGCGACCGGCAACAATGACCGCGAGAAAGTGCTCGAGATCGAGCGACGATTCTGGAACGCGATGAAAGCGAAGGACGGCAACACCGCGGCCCAGATGACCGATGACGGCTGCATCGTCGTCGGCGCCCAGGGCGTCTCGGCCATCGACCGCGCGACGATGGGGAAGCTCACCGTCGAAGGAAACTGGGACCTCGAGCAGTACGCGTTCGATGAGAAGAACGCCCAGGTGAAGTTCATCGGCGACGACGTGGCGATCGTCGCATACAAGGTGAACGAGAAGGTCGTCGTCGACGGTCAGCGGCTGCCGGTCGATGCGAACGACTCCTCGGTGTGGGTTCGCCGGAATGGCGAGTGGCTATGCGCACTCCACACGGAATCGCTCGCGGGTGACCCCTTCGGGCGAGACAAACAGATCGGGAATCGGGAATAGGCAATCGAAATCGGGAAATCGGGAACGGGTGCGGGGGAACAGGGAGCCGGGGGCCGCCTTACCCCCGTTCCCGGTTCCCGCGCACCCGTTCCCTCCTGGTCGTCCGCGATGCTACCTTCGGGGCGTGTCCCACCCGGTCGCGCTCGCTCCACAAGCCCAGGGCCATTCGAGCTCTTCGTCCCGCAAGCCACGGGACGAGGAGCTCGATTTTTTCGGGCTGACGCATCGCGGTCTGGTGCGACAATCGAACCAGGACCACTACCTG
>DASRHU010000209.1:0-6538 GCA_035650335.1 Gemmatimonadaceae bacterium
GTGCGGGGCCGGGCCGACGACGACCACCGGCGCGCGGAATTCACACTGACGGCCGAGGGACTCGAGCTGCTGGAGCACGCTCCGGTGTCGGTTCAGGAGCAACTGGTCGCGGGCTTCGAGCGGCTTCCCTCGGGAGAGCAGCGAGTGCTTCGCGAGGGACTGGAGGCGTGGCTGGAGGCGTCGGGCCTTTCCGGGGTGCCCGCGGACATGTTCTTCGAGGGCGATGGAGGTCCCAGGCCGGCGGGTTGACGGATGCCATGGAATCGCGCCTGCCACCGCCTTTGGGGGGCAGTGGCACCCTTCTCAGCAGCGGGGCTGATGAGCCGGGTGATAGCAGCCTTGCTCGTTGCGCGGCGGCGCTCATAATGCCAAGTTGAGGCCAAAGGCACGACGCCGGGCCTTCCCTCCCACTGGCTTCAACTTGATGCCGACGCAGGCAGCTCATGTCTGAGCACGCCGTCACCAGCGACCTTTCGAGCGCCAGCGAGCCGACCACCAGCTTCGCCGCGCTCGTAGACAAGGTGCGCCGCCTGACGTTCATCTCGAACGCATCGGTGGCGATGCTCACGCACGAGGACCCGCCGGACATCCTCGCGGCGGTGTACCAGCTGCTGCGGGAGGAGCTGAAGCTCGACTGCTGCTTCAATTACCTCGTCGAGGACGACGCGACGCGTCTCCGACTCAACTTCGCGGCTGGCGTGTCCCCCGAACAGAGGGCGTCGCTCGAGTGGCTCGGATTCGGCGAAGCCGTCTGCGGTAACGTGGCGTTGCAGCGCGCCGAGATCGTGCGCGAGAACGTGCAGTCCGCTTCGGACCCGATGGTGGAGCTGATTCGCTCGCTCGGCATCACCGCCTACGTGTGCGAGCCGCTGATGGTCGGTGACCGTCTGGTCGGCACGTTTTCCGTGGGGACGCGCGGTCGTACGCGATTCCTGCGCGACGAGATCGAGCGGGTTCGATTGATTGCCGGACCGTTGGCGTCCGCGCTCGATCGTCGTCGGCTCATTCGCAGCCTTCACCTGCTGCGTCACCGCGCCGAGAGCCTGCAAGCGTTGACATCGTCGCTTTCGACGTCGGCCACCCCCGCCGACGTGGCGAGAGCGGTCGTCGAGAACACGACGGCGATGTTCGGTGGCGTGGGGACCGTGCTCACGCGCGTCACGGCGAGCGGCCGCTCGCTCGAGATCCTCGACGCCAACTCAATGTCGCGCGAGCTGCGCGAAACCTGGTCGGAGTTCCCGCTCGACGCGGATGTTCCACTCGCCGAGGCGGTGCGTACGGCGCAGACCATTACCATCGAGTCGACGGCGGAGTGGTCGACTCGGTATCCGCATCTCGCGGGAATGCTCGAAGCGTCGGGGCAGGTGTCGCTCATCGTTGCGCCGCTCTTGATCGAGTCGCACGCCATCGGATCGATCGGCGTCGCCTTCGACCGACCCAAGCGGTTCACCCCCGATACGCGCAACATGATCGCCATCGTCGCGCAGCAATGCGCGCAGGCGCTGGAGCGCGCGCGTCTCCTCGAGGCCGAACAGCTCGCCCGGCGAGCGGCGGAAGCCGCGGACCGTGAAAAGTCGGAGCTTCTCGCCTCGGTGAGCCACGACCTGCGCACACCCCTGAACGCCATCGGCGGTTACATCCAGCTGCTTCAGATGGGAATCCGCGGCGAGCTGAACGAGGCGCAGCAGGAGGACCTGGGCCGCATCGCGAGCAACCAGCGGCATCTGCTCCACCTGGTGGAGGAGCTGCTCCGGTTCTCCGCGCTCACCTCCTCATCACGTCCGCGCGAGATCAGGCGAATCCCGGCGGTCGAAGCGCTACAGACCGCCGTCGGCGCGGTGATGCCGCAGGCCACGATGAAAGGCGTCTCGGTGAGCGTATCGACGGAGGATCACATCGCCGTACAAGGCGATCCGGAGCGCGTGCAGCAGATTCTCATCAACATCCTCGCGAACGCGGTCAAGTTCACGCCGTCGGGCGGACGCGTGACGCTGTCGGCGGAGGCGCCGGCACCGGACGCGGTGTATCTGCGGGTGAGCGATTCCGGACCCGGCATTCCGCCGGAGCTGCAGAGCAGCATCTTCGAGCCGTTCCGTCAGCTCCGCGAACGACCCCCGGGAAGCGACGGCGTCGGACTGGGGCTGGCGATCAGCAGAACGCTCGCGCGCGCCAGCGGTGGCGACGTAACCGTCGAGAGCGTGCTCGGAGCGGGAGCGACGTTCATCGTGAAGCTGCCGCGGGCGGGATAGGAGCTGAAGGCGTAAGGCGGAATCCGGAATTGCGTGTAAGACACCGGTGAGAGGGCTCCGAGTTTCGACTCGGGGCCCTCTCTTCTTTCCGTAGGCTTTCTGCATACGAGCTCCGAAAAAGGGTGTCCACGTGACTACGTCACCTCGATCACCTCGACACCCTCGACATCCTCGACACCCTCAGCTCGTCACGGCAGCGCGAACGCGACGTACGTGTCGCCCGACTTCGACCCGAGCTTCCCTCCGCCGGCCGCGATCACCACGTACTGCTTCCCGCGCACGCGATAGGTCGCCGGCGTGGCGTATCCCGCCGCCGGCAGCGTCGTCTCCCACAACAGCCTGCCCGTGTCCTTGTCGAATGCCCGGAACTTCGCGTCCTGCGTGGCGGCGATGAAGACGAGCCCTCCGGCGGTGACGATCGGGCCGCCGTACTGCTCGGTGCCGCTCGGAGGGCCGTCCGTGGTCGGCAGCGAGGGATGGTGGCCCAGCGGAATCCGCCACCGGTGCTCACCGGTGTTGAGATCGATGGCCGTGAGCGTTCCCCATGGCGGCTCGATGGCCGGCAATCCACTGGAGTCTCTCCACCGCTCATACCCGACGAACTCATAAGGCGCAGTCGTGCGCTGCGGTGGCCATCCGGGCCGTCTCTGCACGCGCGGCAAGGATGGCGCGCCGCGCATGCCTAACAGGTACCCGATGACAGCGCCCTTCTCCTCCTCGGGCAGGTTGGCGAACGACGGCATGAATCCCCGCCCGCGCTCGAGCACCTGCTGAATCTGTTCCGCCGAAAGCCGCGCCCCGACGCCGATGAGCGACAGCGCGCGGTCCTTTCCGCGCCGATCGATGCCGTGACAGCTCGCGCAGGCCGCGTCGTACACCGCGCGCCCGTTTCGCGGTGGAGCACCCGGCGCGGGAAGGCGCGCCGATTCGCGCATCGCGGCAATCCATGGGACGTCGCTGGCGTTGACGTAGAGCACGCCGCTCTCGGGATCCACGGCGGCGCCGCCCCACTCACCGCCACCATCGAATCCCGGGAGTACAATGCTCCCCTCGCTGCTCGGCGGCGTAAAGAGCCCCTGCCAGCGCAACGTGCGAAAGCGACGGAGCGCGACTGACTGCCCGTTAGGCGAGAGGTCGGCGAGCTCGGCCTCCGTGATCGATTGGCGCGCGAAGGGCGCGGGGCGTGTGGGGAACGGTTGCGTCGGCCACGCCTGCTCGCCGGACAGATCCGACGGTGGAACGGGGCGCTCCTCGATCGGAAAGAGAGGACGTCCCGATTCGCGATCGAAGACGAACACGAACCCGCTCTTCGTGATCTGGGCGACGGCATCCACTCGCTCACCATGCCGGCTGACGGTGAGGAGGTTCGGCGCGGCGGGGAGGTCGCGATCCCACAGATCGTGGTGCACGGTCTGAAAGTGCCAGCGCCTCGTGCCGGTGGTGGCATCGAGCGCCAGCAGCGTGTTCGCGAACAGGTTGGCGCCAATGCGCGCGCCGCCGTAGAAGTCCGGCGTCGCCGAACCAGTGGGCACGTAGACGATGTCGCGCTTCGCGTCCACGCTCATCCCCGCCCATGAGTTCGCGCCACCGGCGCTGCGCCATGCTTCGGGCGGCCACGTGTCGTGACCGACCTCTCCCGGGCGCGGAATGGTGTGGAACGTCCAGCGAATCTTGCCAGTGCGGACGTCGTACGCGCGAACGTGACCCGGCGCCGAGCCTTCGCCTTCACCGACGCGCGTGCCTTGAATGAGGAGATCATCGTGGACGACGCCGGGACTGGTCGCGACGAGAAATGCGTCATCGATCTCGCGTCCCAGTCCGTCGCCGAGGTCCACCCAGCCCGAGTCGCCAAAGGTCGGAACGGGTTGACCCGTGGAGGCGTCGAGGGCAAAGAGCCGCCGGCCAGCGGAGAAGAAGATCCGCCGCTCACTCCCGTCTTCCCAATACGCGACGCCGCGATTGACGTGCGACTCGCGTGCACGATTCGCGAAGGGGTCGAAGCGCCAGAGCAGCGTTCCGCTGTCCGCTCGAAGCGCGATGACGGCCAGAGCGGGTGTCGTCGTGTACAGTACGCCGTCGATGACGATCGGCGTCGCCTGGATCTCCGACCTCTGGGTCAGCGCGTCACCCGTGTGATACGTCCAGGCGGCTCGGAGTTGTGAGACGTTTTCGCGGTTGATTTGCGCGAGCGCGGAGTGACGGCTGTTGCCGAGGTCGGCCCCAGTTGTCACCCAGTCGTCGGCACCTGTGCGCGACGCGGGCTCGCACCCGGCGCACAGAAGCGCGAATACGAGCGGGGCGAGCGATCTCGGCATTGGCGGCCGTTCAGCCTCTCTTGCGCTTCGGGTTCCGCACCTCCCCGACGCGAGCTTTCACCAGTCGCCTGACGAGTCCAGCCGCCAGTGGTTTATCAAGTGGAAATCGCACCGTCCCCTTCGATGTCTCGTAGCCCTCGAGCGCGTCAGCGAGCTCACGCTTGATCGCGTCGCCGATGGGATAGAGGCTCGTGTGGCTCTTGAACGCCGCGTACCAGACGAGCGGCTGTCCGTCGAGCCTGAAGCCGGGAATCCCGTAGCTGAAGTGCTCGACGGCTGACGGTGCCACCGAACGGATCAGCGTGCGCATCTCGGTCAGCCGCTTGCGCGCGTTAGGCGGTGCGGCCGCGAAGTACTTCTGGACCTGCTGTCGTGCGGACGATGCCGTGGGTGCGGCGGGAGCTGATTTCATGGTGTGGCTTCCTGTGTGTATTTCAGCAGGCGCGGGGGGCCGCACCGTACCCGAGCTCGCGAAGGGCGGTCGCGGCCGCGGCCCGAACGGCTGTCCAGTCCGCCGTGCTCGCCCGGCGAAGCTGACGTTCGACATCGGCAAGCGCATCCCGCTGCCTCGCCGTAACATCGAGCTGCTGGCACTGCGAGAAGAGGAAGTAGGCGTCATCGAAGTCGGACGTAAGCGCCTCGTCGCGGGATTCCTCGCGCTCGGCGGCGGCGAGCTCTCGGAGCGTGACGATGAGCCGCTCGATCATGCGGTCGAGGTCATTGCGCGAAGACGATGTATCCCATGAGCGCGCCAAGCACCACGAAGATCGCACCGGGAACGATGAATATGTGCGCTCGCTCCACGGCGATGCGATCCATGCTCCGCAGGCTCCACTGAGGGACGACGAAGGCGATGAACGCCTTCACGAGTTGCGCCCATCCGATGACCGTCAGCACGGTGGGAAGACCGCTCCAGACGTTGTGAAACGCGACGATCACCGAGCCGAAGATCAGACTGAGAAATCCGTTCGCGAACACGCCCGCGTGTCCCTTTCCTCGGAGGATGATGAAGAATTCGGCCCAGGCTCGGGGCTGGAGCATGTGCGACAGCCCGATCACGAGGAACTGCACGGCCGCGAAGATCTCAATGTTTCGTTGCACCGACGCTCCTTAGTGCGCAGCGCTGGCTTCCACGGCCGGGGCGATGGACGGTCGGACCCTGAACCCCCACACGACGAGCCAGACGATGAACGGCAGCTCGCCAAAGTAGAGAATTGAGGCGACCGGCACCACCGCGTCCGCGAACCGGGGGAAAACCAGCAAGACAGTCGAGCTCGCCAGATAGCCGACACCCGCGATGATGAGCAGCACGCCCAGGATGCGAGGGACGAAGCGCGATCGGATCGCCAGCATTCCGAGAGGCAAGAGCCAGAGTCCCCACGACCTGATGAAACAGCTCGGCCCCGATCCCCGCGCGCGCCAGCGTTTCGGAGGCGCGGAAACGTTCGGCCGTCGCCGATGCGTCCCCCGTCACGACCAGCTTGCTCGGGACGTAGATGAGAGCGAACGGCGCGGTCACCGCCATCAGGAGATACAGGATGCCGGCGGATCTCGCGGCTCTGCATTGTGCTTCGGTCAGCGTCATGTCGCCGCCGGCTCCGGCCACTGAAAGCAGACCGTGAATCCATCAGGATCCTTGACCAACAGCTGCTTCATCCCGTACGGCGCGATCTTCGGCGGCTCGACGTCGACGTGCTTGCTCCGCAGGTGATGGTACATACCATCGACGTCCGGGCATCGAATGAACAGGGCGGTGTCGTCATGAGCCGCCACGCGCGCCGGATCAGGTGTAGGTGGGCGCACGGCATCAGGATCATACGCGGTGTTCAACATCAGGTGGGCGCCACCGCGTCGCAGGTAGACCCAGTAGAGGTCATCGCCCGTTTCCTCAGTGCGCGGAGGAGCCGATTCGACGATTTCCATGCCGAGCGTGTCGCGATAGAAGGCGAGGGAGGCCGGCATGTCGAACACCTG
>DASRHU010000210.1:0-23897 GCA_035650335.1 Gemmatimonadaceae bacterium
CGCGGCAGCGATCTGATCCTTCGCCGTTCGTCTGGTCGCCTCATAGCGATCGTGGACGGCCAGGCGGTGCTGGTCCGGCTCCGTCAGTGCTTCCCGTGGTCGGAGCCAAATCGTCATCTCTCGCTTCGCGACGAGGACGATGAGGAAGTCGCACTGGTGGAGGATCCGGCATCGCTCGAGCCGGAATCGCGGCGTGCCCTCGACGAGGCGGTGGCCGAGGCGGGGTTCGTGCTGGAGGTGGTGCGGGTGCTGGCGATCGAGGAGGAGGTCGAGATCCGCCAGTGGAAGGTCGAGACCAAGCACGGGCCTCGCTCATTCCAGACCCATCTCGACGACTGGCCGCGCACACTGCCGATGCGTGGCTTGCTGATCCGCGATGTGGGGGGCGATCTGTACCTGCTTGCGGCGCCCGGACAGCTCGATCGGCGCAGCAAGGAGCTGCTGTGGGCGTTCGTGGACTGAGGTCGTCGAGGTCGTCGAGGTCGTCGAGGTCGTCGAGGAGATCAACGTGAAACCGTACCGCGGGGCACCTCGACTACCTCGACGACCTTGACGACCTCGACGACCTCAACGCCTCGACAACCTCAAACTCCCTCGACCACCTCAGGGGTTGCCCGTCACCGTCGCCTCGCCCTTGAGATGCTTGTCGAGGAAGGCGATCACCGCTGTGTAGCCCTCGATCTCGTTCTCCTTCTTCACGAAGCCGTGCCCTTCGTCCTCGAAGATGATGTACTCCACCGGGACGCCGTTCTTCTTCGCGGCGGCGACGATCTCGTCGGATTCCACTTTCAGCACCCGAGGGTCGTTCGCACCCTGGAGGACGAGTAGCGGTGCCTTGATCTTGTCGGCGTTGAAGAGCGGGGAGATCCGATGCAGCCGGGCGCTGTCGGTCTTTGGATCGCCCATCTCGGCGTAAAGCGCTTCCTTGAACGACGCCCACCACGGCGGAATGCTGTTCAGCGTGCGAATCCAGTTGGAGATGCCGAAGAGATCCACGCCGGCCTTGAATGCATCGGGCTCGAGCGTGAGTGCCGCGAGCACCATGTAGCCACCGTAGCTGCCACCGAGGATGCCGATCTTCGTCGAGTCGACGTAGCCGGTCTCGATGAGCATCCGCTTGCTCGCCACGACGTCGCCCAGATCGGCCTCGCCATGCTTGCGGTCATCCATCGCGTAGAACGTCTTGCCATAGCCGGAGCTGCCGCGATTGTTGATGTCGAAGACCACGTAGCCGCGGTTGACCAGCGCCTGCGTGAGCGCGTTGTACCCAACCTGGGCCTGGCCGCCCGGCCCGCCGTGGACCTTCACGATCGCCGGGGCCTTGGCATCCGGCGAAGCCTGGTGGGGACGATAAAGGACGCCGCTGATCTCGATGCCGTCGTACGACTTGAAGCGGACGACGGACGGGACGACGAGGTCCTCGCGGCTGATGTCCGCGTGCAGTGCATTCGTCAGGCGCGTCGGCGCGCCGTCGAACGACCGCGCGTAGAGCTCCTCCGGTACGCTGCCATCGCTCGCGTAAAACGCGAAGGCCGCGTCATCCGGGGAAATGCTGACACCGCGCACCAGGCCGGTCGGCATGTCACGCATCGAAACGACGGAGAACGTCGTGCCGTCGAGAATTCGCGTGACCGCGCGCGAATCCTCGTTCACGTACACCGTCAAATACTTGCCGCCTTTCGAGTACTCGGCGCCCATCACGTCCCACGACTGCTCGTAGACGGTGGCCTTCTGCCCGGTGGCAATGTCGTAGCTGCGGAGGGCGGAGAACTCGCGGCCGCTGTCCGAGACGAAGAGGAGCTTCGAGCCATCCGGTGAGAAGTCCGCCGGCGAGTTGTTCACCGTGCCGGTGTGCTCGGTGATGTTCTTCGTGGTGTTGGTCGTGCGGTCGTGCAGCAGGATGTCCGAATCCGTCGTCGTGCGCGGACGTACGAGGGCGATGTAGCGCTTGTCGCGGGAGACCGGACCGAGCTCGAGACCCTCGGTGTTCCTGTAGAACATCGTTCGGGCGTAGCCGTCCACCGCGACCTCGTACAGGTCGAAGAACTTCGGGTCACGCTCGTTCGTGGAGACGAAGAACGACTTGTCGTCGTCGGCCCAGCCGAAGAAGCTCGCCTTCAGCTTGGCGCCGGGTGTGAGATCCTTCGTGGACCCGTCGGGATTGCGCACGTACACGTGCGTCAGCTCGTTGCCGCCCTCATCGCTCGAGTAGATGACGCGCTCGTCGGCGGGGAAGTACGACCGCGCGAAGATGGAATTCCCCGTGGACTGCGTGAGCGGTTGTGGCGGACCGCCGGTCACCGGGACGGCGTACGCATTCCAGATTCCGGAGAGGTTTGACGACACGAGAATCTTTTGCCGATCGGGCGACCACGACGCGCCCATGAAGCGCGTGTTCTTGTAGAAGTCCTCGACGGTGTACTGGCGAGGCGTGAAGACTCTGTCGAGCGAGCCCTGCGATTCTCGCGTCGCGGTGCAGGCGACGAGAAAAAGCGCGGGGAGCAGCGTGATGGAACGGCGGGTGAGCGAGCGCACACGTACCTCCGGGAGCCGAGGGTGTCACACGATACGAAGTTCTCCGCCGCCGCCGCCAGTGTGCGCCGGCGCCACAGATGTAAGGCTCTGCTCAGGTTTGGGGTCATCCCTGTCTTGCGTCCTTCCCCGGCGCGGCGCACCTTCGCGCGCTCATGCCCTACATCGGCATTGACCTCGGTGGCACCAAGCTCGCCGCCGCTGTTTTCTCCGCCGCCGGCGACGTGCTGCATCGCGAAACCGTTGCCCTCGGCGATCGTGCAGGCGCCGAGGTCGGATCTTCGATCGCCGAGCGTGTGACGCGGCTGGCCGCGGCCCATCCAGTGGAGGGAGTCGGTGTTTGCGTCCCGGGCCTGTACCGCGCCGACCGCGGTACCGTATGGGCCCCGAACATACGAGAGTGGGAGGACTACCCTCTTCGTGACGAGCTCCGCTCGGCCCTCGGGGAGCGCGTGAATCTCACGATCGACAGCGATCGCGCCGCCTATGTGCTCGGTGAGACGTGGCGCGGTGCCGCGATTGGCGCGAGAGACGCGATCTTCCTGGCGGTGGGAACGGGAATCGGCGCGGGAATTCTCACGGCGGGTCAAGTGGTTCGGGGCTGCGGCGATGTGGCGGGAGCGATCGGGTGGCTCGCGCTGGATCGCCCGTACGTGCCGCGGTATCGCCGGCACGGGTGCTTCGAGGATCAGGCCTCCGGCCCGGGCCTCGTTAGGGTTGCGCGTGATTTGATGGATGAGACCACGGGCTACGACGGCGCGCTCGCGCGAAAGACTCCCGACACGCTCACCGCGGAAGATGTGTTCGCGGCGTTCGGCAATGGCGACCGGTTGGCGGCGAGGGTGATCGACAATGCGATCGAGCTGTGGGGGATGGCGGCCGCGAATCTCGTGAGCCTGTTCAATCCAGAGATCATCATTTTCGGAGGCGGCGTGTTTGGACCGGCGAGCCAGCTTCTCGAGCGCATTCGCGACGAGGCAACACGCTGGGCGCAGCCGATCGCGATCACACAGGTTCGGTTCGCCGCCAGTGCGCTCGGGGGGGATGCCGGACTCTATGGGGCGGGACGGCTGGCGATGATCGGCGATGGAGGCACATGAGCCCGAGCTCGAGTCGTAGACTGTTCATTTGCGCCTGCCTCTGTCTCGTGACGTTCGGGATAGTCCTGACGACGCTGGGGGCGGTGCTTCCGTCGGTGATGGAGCGCTTTGGGATCGACAAGGCGGCCGCCGGCGGGCTGCTCCTATTGCTCACGTTTGGGATTCTCGCCGGGGCATTGGTCTTTGGCCCAGTGGTGGACTGGCGCGGCTACAAGGCGATTCTGCTCGGCGCCACCGCGCTCATCGTCGCCGGTCTGGAGGGAATTGCCTTCGCGCCATCGATGGGGTGGATGCGGCTGGCCGTGTTTCTCGTCGGCTTTGGCGGCGGGATCATCAACGGCGGCGCGAATACGCTCGTCTCCGATGTGAGCGGTGAGGAGCGCGGCCCGCGTCTGAACCTCCTCGGCGTCTTCTTCGGCGTGGGAGCGATGGGCGTTCCTTTCGCGCTCGCGATCCTCACCGGCCGCTTCTCGAATCCATCGCTGATCGCTGGAGTCGGGGCACTCGTGCTCGTCCCGCTCGCGGTCATCGCCGCGACCCACTTTCCTCCACCGAAACAGGCTCAGGGCTTTCCGATTGCCGCCGCGGGGCGGCTGATTCGCGATCCGATGATGCTGCTGATGGGGCTGATGCTGTTCCTGCAGAGCGGCATGGAGATCACGGTCGGCGGGTGGACCTCGACGTTCGTCAAGGAGGAGCTGGAGGTAACGGAGCAGAGCGGGCTCTATCTCCTCTCGCTGTACTGGACCGGGATGATGCTCGCGCGCTTTGCCGTTGGGACGGTGCTGAGTGGCGTGCCGCCGTTTCGTATCCTCTTCCCGAGCCTGGCGGTCTCCCTCAGCGGCGCGGCGACGCTGCTCATCACGGACAACGTTCCGGCGGCCGCGCTCGGCGTGTTTCTCCTGGGCGCCGGCTTCGCGGCGGTGTTTCCGACCATGCTCGGCTTCATCGGGACTCGTTATGCGTCGCTCTCCGGGACCGCGTTCAGCGCCGCGATCGCCATGGCGCTCGCCGGCGGCATGACCCTTCCCTACACGACGGGGGTTCTCGGGGAGCGTTTCGGAATGCGAGGCTCCTTTCTCGTCGTGCCGGCGGCGATCGTCACGCTGAGCGTGCTGCTGGTCATTCTCTCACGGTCTCTTCGGAACACGCCGGCTCCATGACATGTTGAGCAATCGCTGGCTGTCGAATACGCGCGCGATCCTGGATGACATCGAGCGCTCCCAGCTACCCGCCATCACCCGTGCCGCCGAGCTGATGGCCAGCTCGATCGCGGCCGAGCGGTGGGTACACACGTTCGGGTGCGGACACGCGACCATCCCGGTGGAGGAGATGTATCCGCGAATCGGTGGCTTCGTCGGGTTTCATCCCATGATCGAGCTTCCGCTCACGTTCTTCACGCGGATCACCGGTGAGATGGGCATCCACCAGTTCCTGTTTCTGGAACGGGCGGAAGGCTACGGTGAAGCGATCATGAAGAGCTACGCCTTCGATCCGCGCGACACGATGTGGATCTTCTCGCACACCGGGATCAACAACGTCAACATCGATGTGGCGTTGCGAGCGCAGGCGCTGGGGATGCGCGTGGTGGCGACGGGGTCCGCCGAGCAAGCATCGATTTCCCGACATGCATCCGGGCGCACGCTGTTCGAGATCGCCGATGTCGTAATCGATACCCGGGTTCCCGCCGGCGACTCGTCGGTACCGCTCACGGGACACGTGGACAAGGTCGGGCCCGTGTCGACGATGGCGTTCGTCGCCGTCGTGTGGATGACGATCACGACTGTCGCCGAGATCCTGAGTGAGCGCGGAGTGAAGCTCTTCATCCACCCGTCGCACAACGTGCCCGGGGATACGACGGCGCGTGAGCGTCTGGATGCCGCGCTGGCGGAGTACAAGCGTCGAGTATCGGGAGTATGAAGGCGCGCACGCCGGGGCGACACGCGGTCGCGTTCGTCGCGATCACCGTCGCGATCGATACGATCGGGCTTGGCTTGATCATGCCGGTGATGCCGACGCTGCTCACCGAGCTCACGGGAGAGAGCGTCAATCGCGCCGCGATCTATGGTGGATGGCTCGCCTTCGTGTACGCGGCGATGCAGTTTCTCGCCGCGCCGGTGCTCGGCAATCTCTCCGACCGCTTTGGGCGCCGGCCAGTGCTGCTGATCGCGATCGCGGCGCTGGGGATCGACTATCTCATCCTCGCCTTCGCCCCGAGCCTGGGTTGGCTCTTCCTTGGCCGGATCATCGCCGGCATGGCGGGGGCGTCGTTCACGCCGGCGTACGCGTACATCGCCGACATCACGCCGCCCGAGCGACGTGCACAGAATTTCGGCGTGGTGAGCGGCGCGTTCGGCGTCGGGTTCATTCTTGGTCCTGCGTTAGGCGGCGTGCTCGGCGGGCTCGGCAGCCGCGCCCCGTTCTACGCGGCCGCGGCACTGAGCCTGGTGAACCTTGCGTACGGCTATTTCGTGCTCGCGGAGTCGTTGCCGCCGGAGCGACGACGTCCATTCACCTGGCGGCGGGCGAACCCGCTCGGCACGCTCCTTCAGCTGCGTACGCAACGCGTCGTGTCCGGACTGCTTACGGCGTTGTTTCTGTGGATGGTGGGGCACCAGGTGATGCCGGCAACCTGGAGCTTCTACACGAAGTTCCGGTTCGGGTGGTCGGAGGGCACGATCGGAGCGTCGCTGGCGCTCGCCGGGGTGATCATCGTCGTGAGCCAGATGACCCTGCTGCGCTACCTCGTCCCCCGTTTCGGCGAGCGGCGAGCCGCGCTCATGGGGATCCTGATCGCCGCGATCGGCTATTTCGGGTATGGGACGGCGACCGAGGGGTGGATGATGTTCGCCTGGCTCGCAACGTGGTTCTTCGGGGCGACGGTGAACCCGATCACGAACGCGCTCATGTCGCATCGGGTGACGCCGGATGCGCAGGGCGAGCTGCAGGGCGCGGTCGCGAGCCTTTACTCGTTGAGCTCGATCATCGGTCCGCCGTTGATGGCGCAGCTGTTCGGTCGCTTCTCCGCGCCGGATGCGCCGGTCCACGTGCCCGGTGCGGCGTTCTTCGCGGCGGCGATTCTGGCGGTGGGGTCGTTCGTGATCTACTGGGGGGTGACCCGGGAGCGGGTGACTGCCGATGCGGGGGCGGTGGTGGCAGGCTGAGGCGCAAGCGCTCCCCGTCGCCTGTGTCGCCCCCCGTCAGGGAATTCTCTACGGAACATCAACCTTTTGCCGACTTCCCCGCCCCCGGCTCGACCTAGAGTTCAGAGCTAGATACCGAACTCAGGCGGGGGTGCATGCTTCTCGAGCGAATCGTCGTTGGGGTGGATTTCGGACCGGCATCGCTGGCCGCGGCCCGCTGGGCCGCGCAGTCCCTCGCCCCGGAAGCCGAGATCGTTCTCGTGCATTGCGTGTCGCCGACCAAAGTGGCGACGGTTGGCGCCGAATCCGCCACCTCGCGCGCCCGGCACCGGCTCGAGGTCCTGCGCCAGGAGCTGGGCTCGGCGCGCACGCGGGTCGAGGTGACGGACGGCAATCCCGCGATGCGCATCGCCGCGGCAGCGGATCGGCTCGATGCCGACCTGATCGTCGTCGGGCCGCACAACCACTACCCGCAGACGGAGGCCAGGGTTGGGAGCACGGCCGACGAGCTCGTGCACCTGTCCTGCACGCCGGTCCTGCTCGCCACGGGCGAGCTGCGGGGTCCCCCGCGCCGCCTGCTGCTGCCCGTGCAAGGTCCCGACATCTCGGCGTTCGTATTCGAATGGGCGCGCGCGATCGAGGCTCGATGCGACGCCAGGATCTCCATCGTGCACGTGGACGTCGCGCGGCGCTACGGCGATGCGACCGAGAAGGTCTCCAGCGACCAGGCACCGCGCTGGCGCCGTGTCGCCGACGGTTTCGAGCCCGACACTCTGTTTGTCGACGCGGTCCGAACGAACACGCCGGCCGACACGGTGATGTCACAGGCGCAACGATTCTCCAGCGACCTCGTTGTGCTTGGCGACAGGACGTTCGGCGCTGACTCGCCTCCCGCGATCCGCCGGCTCCTTTTGGAGTCGCGGCGCCCCGTGCTCGTGGTTCCCGACGTCGCTCGTTAGACTCATCATTCGTGTGGCGTGCCGTACCAGGATGGGGAATGAGCGCTTCGGCGCTCATTCCTCCCTTCCGCTTTCTGCCTATCCCTCTCACGGAGTTTTCCATGGTCTCCGTTCGACACACTGCGCTCGCGGTCGTGCTCGTTGGCGCGATTCTCGGCCCTGACGCGACCGACGCGCAGCAACGGCCCGCGCGGCAGGCATCCCCGCCGCCGATCATTCCGCTCACGCACTTCTTCGACAATCCCGAGGTCGCCGGCGCGCAAATATCGCCCGATGGACGATGGCTCACCGTCCTCAAACCCTATCGCGGGAAGCTGAACATCCACGTGCGTCCGGCAGGTCGCGCGGGCGCTGAACGCCGCCTCACGAGCGATACCATTCGCCCGATCACCGGGTACTTCTGGTCGGCCGACAGTCGCTACGTCCTGTACGTCCAGGACAAGGGTGGCAACGAGAACTATCACGTCTACCGCGTAGCGGTGGCCGGAACCGGACAGCCGGAAGCAAAAAACCTGACGCCCTACGAAGGCGTGCGCTCCGTGATCTTCGCGGTTCCCCGTGATCTCCCCGATCGCATCCTGATCGGCCTCAACAAGCGCTCCCCTTCCGCGTTCGACGCCTACTGGCTCAACCTGGCCACCGGCGACACCACGATGGCCGCGCAGAATCCCGGTCGCATCCTCGGCTACCTGCTCGACAAGCAGAACCGGCTGCGCGCCGCCGCGGGGTCGAACGAGCAAGGGGGCACCGACATCTTCGCGCGCCCGTCGGATCAGGCCGAATGGAAGAAGGTCGCGAGCTATCCCGCGACCGAGAACGTGTCGCCCCTGCGCGTTCATCCCGATGGCCGTCAGCTGTACATGGCGAGCAACCACGGGGAGACCGATCTGGCCCAGCTCGTGGTGCTCGACCTCGAGACGGGCGCCACGACGCCCGTCGAGAGTGACCCGGAGAAGCAGGTCGACTTCGGCTCCGCGGTGTTCAGCGACGTCACCGATTCGCTTCTCGCGACGGTGTACGTCGCCGACACCGTGCGCATCTATCCGAAGAACCCTCGCTTCGCGCGTGACATCGCGAACATCAAGAAGCTGCACGACGGAACGCCAGGCGTGAGCTCAATGACGCGCGACGAGATGAAGTACATCGTCAGCTTCGACTCGCCGACGGATCCGGGAGCGACGTACCTGTACGATCGCCGGACCGGTCGCGCGCAGTTCCTCTTCCGCCCGCGTCCCTGGCTGGTGCCGAGCCAACTGGCGCCCATGCGACCGGTCTCGTTCAAATCGGAGGATGGGCTGACAATCCACGGCTATCTCACCGCGCCGGTCGGCGTTGCCACTCGAAATCTGCCGCTCGTCCTCGTCGTGCACGGCGGGCCGTGGGCGCGCGACACGTGGGGGTACGATCCCGAAGCGCAGCTGCTCGCCAATCGCGGCTACGCGGTGCTTCAGATCAACTACCGTGGGTCCACCGGATACGGGAAGGCGTTCTACAACGCCGCCGTCAAGGAGTGGGCGGGGAAGATGCACACCGACCTGATCGACGGCGTGCGCTGGGCGATCAGGGAGGGCATCGCCGACTCGAGCAAGGTCGCCATCTACGGTGGATCATACGGTGGCTACGCGACGCTCGTGGGGCTGACGTTCACGCCCGAAGTGTTCGCCTGCGGCGTGGACTACGTGGGACCGTCATCCCTGGTGACCCTCATCGAGTCCTTCCCGGAATACTGGAAGCCGTTCCTCGAGGGATCCTTCTATCGCCACGTCGGGAATCCCGCCGTCGCGGCCGATGTCGAGGACATGAACAAACGGTCGCCGCTGCTTCGCGTCGATCGCATTCAGGATCCGCTGCTCATCGTGCAGGGCGCGAACGATCCGCGCGTCACCAAGCGTGAAGCCGATCAGATGGCGATCGCGCTGCGCGACCGCGGCGTCAAGGTGCGATACCTGCTCGCGCCGAACGAAGGCCACGGTTTCCTGAACGCGGACAATCGCGTCGCGCTCTATCGCGCGATGGAGCTCTTCTTCAAGGACTGCCTCGGCGGACGCGCGCAGGCCAGGGTGGCCCCCGACGTCGAGCAGCACATCGCCCGGCTCACGGTGAACGTGGACACGCTGAAGCTGGCGCCGCGCGAGAGCGAGCCTGCCACGATGCCCGTCGGAGACCCGCAGCTGTCGACGGCGCGACTGGGCGCCGAGGATTACACCAGACGGCTGGTGATCGTGCAAGGCGGGCAGGAACGTGAGGTCGGAGTGGTTCGAACGACCGTGACGGTGACGACGGCGAACGGACAGCCCGCGCTGCAGGTGGTGCAGGCGCTCACTTCGCCAATGCTCGGCGGCGGCGCGGACACGATTCTGGTGCATCGCGGAACGCTCGCGCCAATTCGGCATCGCTCGGTGAACGCGCGCCGGACGATGTCACTCGATTTCCGTGGGGACTCGATCGTCGGGTCGATCACGCCTGCCGGCGGGACCGCACAGGCGATTGCGATACGAGCCGACACCGCGCTCTTCGACTCGAACGCGTTCGATCTCATTGTGCGGGCGCTGCCGCTCGCCGAGGGCTATGCGGTTCGCTATCCCGTGTATCTGCACGAAGAGGGCGGCAAGGTGTGGGTGACCACTCGCGTCATCGGAAGCGAACGCATGCCAGCCGCCGGTGGTACCACGACCGATGCCTGGGTCGTGGAAAACAAGGTGGGCAAGCGAACGGTGAGGTACTGGATCGCGAAGGACTCGCTGCACGTGTTGCAGAACGTGCTCGATGCCGCCCCGGGAGTGCAGTTGAAGGTGATTCCGTAGCGATCGACGGGTACACGACCGCGACCAGATTCATTCTCCCGCTGTGCGCCTCCTGCTCTATGCGCTGATCGCGGTCGCGGTCGTGTACCTGGCGATGCTCCTCGCCGCCTGGCAGATGCAGGAGCGAATCGTGTGGCAGCCTCCGCGCCTCGCCGTCGCTCCACCCGGCGGGGCGCGGCGCATCGACTACCGGTCCGACGACGGGCAGCCGCTGTTCGCATACCTGGTCGGCCACCTCGAGGATGCGCGCGGTCTGATCATCTCCTTCCACGGAAACGCCGATCTCGCGGCGTGGACCGTTCCCTGGGCGGCCGACGTCGCGCGTCGAACCGGCTGGGCGGTTCTCGTCCCGGAATATCGCGGCTACGGCGGATTGCCCGGCTCGCCGGACTACCTCGCGTCGCAGCGGGATGCGCGCGCCACATTCCGCGTGGCTCGTGAACAGTTGAAGGCTGACGAGCGACGCCTCGCGCTCCACGGTCACTCGCTAGGCAGCGCTGTTGCCGCCGAGCTGGCGGCGGAGCACGCGCCCGCGGTGCTCATCCTCGAGTCGCCGTTCACGTCGGCGCGTGATATGGCGCGGCGGATGATGCTACCGCTGGCGGCGGCCTGGCCGCTGGCGGGACGCGTCCACTTCGACACGCGCGCTCGGGTCGCCGAGCTCGCCGTCCCGACCTGGGTTGCGCACGGTGCGCGTGACGGTGTGATCCCGGTGGAGATGGGCCGGTCGGTACACGCATCGGCGCGCGTGCCGGGCGACCTGCTGGTCGTACCCGCTGCCGGCCACAACGACCTTCGAGACGTTGCCGGCGAGAGTTACTGGCGATGGCTCGGGCGCGCGCTCGACGCCGCGGGAGCGCGACGCGAGCGCTAGTCTTTACTGCGTTTGCCGCGGTCCCGCCGATGTCGTATCGGCGCGGACGGGGAGCACACAGGATGAAACGGCCTTCTCGCGGCGCGGGACCGCGCGGCGCCCCTCGGCGGGCTGCTTCCCGCCGTTGCGGGTGACGACGATGACGTTGCCGACGGGACGCTCCCCGCTCTTGTCGGAGGGATTGTTCACGACCGAATCGCGCACGACGAGCGTCGTCGAGCCTCCGCCGTCGAAGTTCATCGCCTCGTAGGCTCCAAGCGCGATCATCGCGTTGGCCAGCTCGTCGAGCGTCATGCCGACGCTCCGTTCCTGCCTCCCGTCCACGGTGACGAGATAGAGCGTCGCGCTGTCGCGCGAGATGCCTAACGCGGACCGTGGGTGACGTGCCTGGGAGAAGCCCGGACGGGTGCCCTCGACCGTGTCGGCCTCGAGCGCGACGTTCTGACCGCCGCGGACGATGCGCGGCCACCCTCCGATGACTGTTCGAAGCGGCCCGCGATCGGGCGAGAGCTTCGTGATGACATCCACGCGATCGCCCGGGCGAAGGCGCTCGACGACGGGAATGGCGTCGCCACTCGCCACGAGGACCACGGTCTGCTCCGTCGGAACGTCGAGCCCGCGGCGAACCGGGATGGTGTCGACACGATAGTGGGCGGTGTCGCCGCGACCGCCGGTCTTGAGCATGGAGACCGAGACGACCGCGCTGTCGGCCGCGGCGAGGACCGCCGTCGAATCGAACCAGCGCGTGAGCAGTGCCAGCCCCGCTTGCACGCGCGCGTTGACCGCGGCGAGCGGCCAATCCCCGCTCGGTGCGCGAACCAATCCCGTCAGCGAGAAGCGCTCGATTACCGGCCTGCGATCAGTGGTCGTCCCGAACTGTGTGCGCGCGTCGTCGGAGCGATCGGCTGGCGAATCGGCGACCGCTTTGACGAGCTCGCCATCGATGACGACGCTACTCACGGCGGCACCGGTTCCACCGCGAAGGTCGAAGAAGTCCGCATTGAGGGCGCCGACGACGTTGAGGCCCTCCTGTCGAAGCCGTCGAGCGATCGCCGACGGCCGCTCGCGACCGAGAATCATGTCGCACGCCCGAACGCCCCGGATGTCGAGCTCGGGACGGCGAAGGTCCACTTCGAGAACGGAAAGAACCCAGGGCCCGGACGCGCTCTCGATGCGGCGGAAGGTCACGCCGGGCACCAGGGGGCGCGAGGTGACGGAGTCGCCTAACGCCGCCTGTGCCGCTCCGGAGCGCGAGAGAACAGTCGTGAAGAGCAGCAGCGCTCCGAGGATGATGACAGACCTCTTCACGACTCGACCCTCATGCGCGGCTCACCTCATCGGTAGATCAGATGCGGCTCCCGGCGCGTCGCGAAGTCACGCGCCTCGAGATCCCACTGCGCCAGCAGCTGGTCGACCGTCCCGGCCTCGACCGCCGCCCGCAGATCACTCCCGCCGGAGAGACGATCGATCGATCCGATGCGCCACTGCCATTCGGTGGGGTGGCGCGCGCGGATCGTCTGGAGCATGCGTGCGCCGACCGTCACCGGACGCACACGGTCTCGATCGAGGATCACGACCTCGATCATCGGAATCGTGAGCCCACCATGCTTCTGTCCCTCAGCGATCGTTCGCGAGGTGGAGTCGAAACGAACGCCGGGCATGCGCTGGGCATTCAGCTCGCGCGCGATGCGGCCGGCATCGGTGAGCCACGGGGCACCCACGAGCCGGAATGGTCGGTCGGTGCCACGCCCCTCGCTGAGGTTCGTCCCCTCGAAGAACACCGTACCGGTGTAGAGGATCGTCGCGTCCATGTCGCGCAGGTTCGGTGAGGGGCGAACCCACGGGATGCCGGTTGCCTCCCACCACATGTCGCGACGGTAGTTGGCCATTGGAACGACGGTGACGTTCGCCTTCACCACCCCTGTTCCGACCAGGTATCGCAGCAGCTCGCCAGCCGTTAGGCCGTACCGCATCGGCACCGGATGCAGCCCGACGAACGAGGCGAATTGCGGACGCAACAGCCCACCCTCCACGCGGTCGGCGCGAACGGGGTTGGGCCGATCGAGCACGATGAACGGTTTGCCGAGCTTCGCCGCCGCTTCGGCGGCAAGAACCATCGTCCACTGATACGTGTAGACGCGCGCGCCGACGTCCTGAATGTCGTAGACGAGCACGTCGACATTCTCGAGCATCTGGGGGGAGGGTACGCGCGTCTCTCCGTACAGCGAATAGATCGGGACGCCCGTCGCCGAGTCCACGGTGGAGGCGATGTGCACGCCCGCTTCGGCGGCGCCACGCAGGCCGTGCTCCGGACCGTAGAGCGCCGTCAGCTGAACACCGGGCGCCTTGTGCAGCAGATCGATGGTGCTCGTTCCCGCGCGGTCCTTTCCGGAGTGGTTGGTGATGAGCCCCACTCGCTTCCCCGCCACGAGGTGCAGGGAGTCACGAAGCAGTACTTCAACGCCGGGAAGGACGTTGCCGATGGCCGTTGTGGCCGCGGGCGACTGAGAGGACGCACAGCCGACGGAGAGTGCGACGGCGGCGGGGACGATCGTCGCGAGGGCGACGCGAAGAGAAGCACGCTTCATTCGGCAGGCGGTAGGAGGTGCCCTGATAATACCGTGCGCCTCGCCAGCCCGCATCCCTTCCCGGGACTCGCGTCGACATCGCACTGTGACAGAAGACACGCCGTGGCAGTCAACGCATACGCGCCTTCGCATCGACCGATTTCCATGCTGACCCTCCTCAAGCTTCTCCAATCGCTCATCAAGACCCTGCACTCCGACGGCACCCCCGGACAGGTCGCCGCGGGGATGGCGCTCGGAGCCGTGCTCGGGCTCACGCCGCTGATGAACGTTCACAACCTGGTGATTCTCTCGATCATCCTGGTGCTGAACGTGTCATTCGGCGGAGCGATGCTCGGGTGGGCGCTCTTTCTTCCCATGGGATTCCTGCTGGATCCGGTGTTCGACGACATTGGGCGACGCCTGCTCCTGGAGACCCCCGCCCTGAGTTCGACGTGGACGGCGGCGTTCAACACACCGGTCATTCCGTACACGAACTTCAACAACACGATCGTGCTCGGCAGCTTCGTCGCGTGGCTGGCGCTGTCGCTGCCGATCTTCTTCGCCGCTCGCTACGCGGTATCGCGCTATCGGGCCACCGTCGGCGAGCGCGTGCGCCGCTCGCGGTTCTACCAGGCCGTCACCGCCTCCAAGGCGTACAATGTCTACACCTGGTTCCGTGCCGACTGACCGCGCGAGCCGGGGCGCGCCGTACACGCCGGAGAGCGCCGGCGCGCCGCCGGGTGAAGAGCGACCGCGTCGCGCGCGAAAACGGCTCGTACGCTGGCAAGGGCTCATCCCGCTGGGCCTCGTCCTCCTGCTCCTCGGCGCCTTCTGGCTCCTCTTCGGCGACCGCGTAGTTAGGCAGACGGCGTCCGAGGCGGCGACCAAGGCACTGGGCACGCAGGTGGACATCGCGTCGCTCGAGGTGCGCGAAGGGGAGAGCTCGATCGAGCTGCGAGGATTGGCGATCGCCGACCCGTTCGACCTGCGCCGCAACGTCGTCGCGGCGGAACGGATCCGCGTCGAGCTGGACCCGGTACCGCTGCTCGAGAAGAAGCTCGTGATCCGGCGTTTCTCGGTCGGCGGTGTGCGACTAGGCACGGCTCGCGATGAGCCGGCACGACGCATCGATGACAACGGCTTCGCCGCGACGACGCTGCGCGGGCTCCGGGAGTGGGCGGCGAAGTACCGACACCCCGTGCTCGCGCTCACGCCCATCGACACCATTCGCCAGATCGCGCTCGATCCGTCGCAGCTCGGGACCGTTCGCGCGGCAACGGCGCTGGCGGCGCGCGCGGACTCGGTGCGAACGGCGCTCGAGACGCAGTGGCGTGGACTCGCGTTGCGCGAGACGTTCGACTCCTCGGAGGCGCTCGTCACGCGGCTCGCTGGCGCCAGTCCGCGCACGCTCGGCATCGACGGTACACGTCGCGCGATTGCCGATGTCCGTCGGGTGGTTCGGGAGATCGAGGAGGCCAAACAGCGCGTCGAGGCGTTGCATCGCGATGCGCGAGCCGGTGTCGCGACGCTCGAGCGGGGCGTGGGATCGCTCGATGATGCCCGACGCGCGGACTACGCCTTCGCGCGCGGGCTGTTGAAGCTTCCCTCTCTCGAGGGCCCCGAGATCGGCGGCGCTCTGTTTGGACCCGTCACGCTCGATCGGTATCAGCAGGTGGTGTACTGGGCGGAGCTCGCGCAGAAGTACATGCCTCCCGGCCTTCGGCCGCGGCCGCAGCAAGGACCCGAGCGGCTGCGCGCCGCGGGCGCGACCGTGGCCTTTCCCAAGGTACGGACGTATCCCGACTTCCATCTTCAGTCGGGCGAGATCGATTTCGCCCTCGCAGGTGGAGCGGCACGCGGGAGCTACACGGCGCGCCTGGCTGACCTGACGACGACCCCGGCGCTCGTCGGTCGCCCGCTGCGCTTCTCAGCGCGACGGGACGCGGCGGGCTCCGCGATCGGCGCGTTACAGGTCAGCGCCGTGATCGACCACGTCGGCGGCCGGATGCGGGACTCCATTCTCGCGACCGGGAGCGACCTAACGATTCCCGGCTTCGCGCTGCCGGGACTCCCCTTGCGAGTCGAGCCCGGAACGGGAACGAGTCGCCTCGATTTCGTGAAGAACGGGGATCGTGTCGCCGCTCGCTTCACCGTCCGCTCGTCGAGCGTACGATGGCTTCCCGATTCCGCGCGGGCGCGCGAGCTGAATGCGCTCGAGGCGCTCGTCACGCGCGTCGTGAGCGGGTTGAATGATCTGGAGGTCACCGCCAACCTCACCGGACCGATCCGGGCGCCGGCGATCGCGATCAGCTCCAACCTCGACCGCGCGGTAGCCGCCCGCGTTCGAGAGGTAGCGGGCGAAGAGATCGCCCGCGCGGAATCCCGTGTTCGCGCCGAAGTGGACCGCATCGTCGCCGAGCGAACGGCCCCGGTTCGCGCGCGCGTGGGGGAGCTGCGCGCCGAGTCCGAGCGTCGGGTCGCTGAGGCCCGGGCGCGGCTCGAGGAGGAACGCCAGAAACTCCAGGGACGCCTGGACTCGCTGACCGGTGGCCTGATCCCCAGGTAGCGAGGGATGGTTGACCCCTTGGGAACTTCCCCCTTGACGTCTGCATTCTAACAGCGTTAAGTATTGTACCGTGATTACACCCAAGGGGACCAGTCGTGGGTAGCCAGGAGCGACGGACGCGCGAGCGGGTGCAAACGCGCGAGAAAATCCTGGACGCCGCACGGCGCATGTTCGTGGAGCACGGCTATGAGGCGACCACCATGCGGGCCATCGCGAACGCGATCGAGTACACGCCGACCGCCATCTATCATCACTTCAAGAACAAGGACGCGCTCCTCACCGAGCTCGCGACGCTCGACTTTCGTGCACTCGCCGGCGCCTTTCAAAGAATTGGGCGCATTGAGGATCCGATCGATCGGCTTTACCGGATCGGCGACGCCTACACCGAGTTCGCGTTGAGCCATCCCATGCAGTACCAGCTCATGTTCATGACGCGGAAGCCGGGCGGCGTCTTCGCCGCCGATGCCACGCGGGGCGACCCCGGGCAGGATGCGTACGCCTTCCTCCGCGATGCGTGCGCCTCGGCGATCGCCGCCGGCGTCTTTCGGCAGGATGTCACGGACGCCGAAGAGCTCGCCCAGATGCTCTGGTCCTCCGTGCACGGGCTGGTATCGCTTCAGATCGTGAAGGCGGGCGGCCCGATTCCGTGGCGCGATCTCCGGAGCACATCGCGGCGATTGTGCAGGACACTCCTCCGTGGCCTGCTGCGGGAGCCCAGCGAATGAGTTTTTTTGCCTCGTCACCTAACACTGTAATGTCACACAACGTCATTAGATTTCGCGTCACCCTTGCCGTAATAGCGTTCGGCGCGACGATCGCCCCGCCGCAAACAGCATCCACCCAGAACGCGAGCGATCCCCTCGGGACCATCGTCGCGGAAGCGGTGCGGAATAACCTGGCAATCGCGCAGGAGCGCCTCGCCGAGGAATCCGCGGCGGCCGATCTCCGCGAAGCGCGGGGACGTTTCCTCCCTTCACTGTCGATTGCCTCCCGCTACAGCGAGCTGCGCGAACCGCTCGACCTCGGTGAATTCGTCAATCCGGCCTACGCCGCGCTCAACCAGGTCATCGGCGAGAACCGGTTTCCGACGAACCTCAGCCTGACCCTGCCCTTCGCACACGAGTCGCGGGTGCGCCTGACGCAGCCCGTCTTCGACGCCTCCATCGCGGCGGGATTCTCCGCGTCACGACACGCGCGCGATGCGCAACATCACCAGCGTCGAGGGGCGACGCGACGCATCGCCGCTCAGGCGCAGACGGCCTACCTCGACGTCGCAACCGCCCGAAACGCGCGAAAAATCTGGGCGGCGACGCTCGAGCTCGTCACCGAGAGCGAGCGTGTCGCCACCAGGCTCGTCGACGCCGGACGCGCGACACCGGATGCACTCTTTCGCGCTCGGGCCGATCGAAGCGACGTGGAGCAGCGGCTCGCCGAGGCGCGCGATCAGGAAGACGCGGCGATCCGCGCGTTCAACCAGCTCCTTCGCCGCCCGCTCGCCGCTCCCGTGGAGGAGATCGCCGACACGGCGCTCCGGTTCGAGCTACGCATGACCGAGGAGGAAGCGATCGCGCGCGCGCTCGAGCGGCGCGAAGAGCTGGCGCAGGCTTCCGCGGGAGTCCGGGCTGGCGAGGCGCGCGTTCGCCTCGCGACCGCCTCCTTCATGCCTAACGTCGCGATCGCCGTCGACTACGGCGTCCAGGGCTCTGCCCTGCGCTTCGACGGTGATGATGACTTCGCCGTCGCGTCGGTCGTGCTCTCGTGGAACGTGTTCAACGGGGGTCAGGACGTAGCGAGGCGCCACGGCGCGCAGGCGGACGCTGAGCGCCTTCGACTCCGGCGCGGCGAGCTGGAAGACCTCGTTCGGCTGGATGTGAGCCGCGCCTATCGAGCCGCCGTCGTCGGGCGTGACGCGATCGTGACCGCGGACGCAGGGCTCGCAGCCGCGCGGCGCAACTTCGAGCTGGTACGCCGGCGGTACGAGGAAGGCCTCGCCACTCAAATCGAGTTCCTCGACGCGCGAACCGCGCTCACGAGCGCCGAGCTCAACCGCGTCATCACCATGTATCGCTATGCCATTCGCTGCGTGGATCTCGAGCGGGCGTCGGCGCTTCGCGAGATCGACTGAGACAGGAGAACTCCAATGAAGACCAGAAGCATCACGATGGTGTCGCCGCTGATCGCGGCAGTCGTACTGACGGCGTGCGGCGACGGCAACGGCCAGGAGATCCGCGACGGCACCGCTGCACAGGAGATTACTGTTCGCTCGGCGCCAGTGACGAGCACGATGGTTTCCCGGACGATCGTCGCCGCCGGGACGGTCGCCCCGAAGGATGAGATCTCGCTGAGCTTCAAGATTGGCGGCGTGATCGACCGCATCGCGGTCGACCCTGGCGACGAGGTGCGCGCCGGGCAGCTGCTCGCCGCACTCGATCTGCGCGAGATCGAGGCCGGTCTCGCCAAAGCTCGAAGCGCCGCCGCGAAAGCGGAGCGCGATCTCGCTCGCGCACGACGGCTTCATGCCGACAGCGTCGTGACGCTCGCCCAGGCGGAAGATGCCGAAACGGCGGCTGAAGTGGCACGCGCCGATCTCGAGGCGGCGTCGTTCAACCGTCGTTATGCGGTGATCGTCGCGCCGTCACATGGGACCGTGCTGCGACGCTCGGCCGAGCCTGGAGAAACGGTGGCGCCGGGCACGACCGTGCTCGTGCTGGGGAGCCGCAAGCGCGGGAGCGTGATCGAGGCAGGTCTCGCCGATCGCGATGTCGTTCGCGTGCGCGAAGGAGATGCGGCGATCGCGCGCTTCTCGGCGCTCCCGGGGATGGAGTTTGAGGGGCGCGTGTCACAGGTGGCTGCCGCCGCTGACGCGGGCACCGGCACCTACGCCGTCGAAATCTCGGTGCGGGGTGTGGACAGCCTGACCGCGGGGCTGGTGGGTGAGGTCGAGATTCGCCCGAGCGCCGGCCTGCACGCCGCCGTGATTCCGATCGAGGCGATTCTCGAGGGAGATGGGTCGGAGGCGACCGTGTATGCGCTCTCCGCCGATGGCACGCGCGTCGAGAAGCGCCGCGTGACCGTCGCGTTCATCGATGGAAATCGCGTCGCCATCGCGCGAGGGCTGGAGGGGGTCGATGCCGTGGTCACCGATGGCGCCGCCTATGTCGACAACGGTGATGTCGTGAGGGTGATGCCATGAAGCTCCTCGAATTCCCCGTCAGGAACTTCCAGTTCACGGTCGTTCTCTTCGCGATGCTGGCGGCGCTGGGGGTGAGCTCCTGGTTCGCGATTCCCAAGGGAGAGGATCCTCCGTTCGAGGCGCCCACGTACATCGTCGTCGCCGTGTATCCGGGTGCCAGTCCGGCAGATCTCGAGCGGCTCGTCGTGCGGCAAGTGGAAGAGCGCGCCGACGCGATGGAGAACGTGAACAAGATCGAGAGTCGCATCTACGATGGCGTCGCGACCGTCACCATCGAGCTCGAGTTCAGCGAGGACCCCGACGATCGGTACGACGAGGTTCTCCGCGAAATGAATTCGCTGCGTCCGGAGCTACCCGCGGAAATGGCGCATTTCTCCGTTGACCGGGTGACGACGGCCGACGTCGCGATCGCGCAGCTCGCGCTCGTGAGCGATGACGCGTCGTATCGGGAGCTCGATCGGCTGGCGGAGGCGCTGGAGGACCGGTTATCGGCGCTCCCCGGCGTGCGCGAAGCGGAACGTTGGGGCATCCCGGAGCCGAGGGTCGAGGTTGCCCTCGACCTCGGCCGCCTCTCCCGGCTCGACCTTCCACCGACGCGCGTACTGCAGGCAATCGGCGGCGAGAGCGCCGATCTCCCCGCGGGCCGCGTCGAGTCTGGCGCCCGCGTCTTCAACGTGAAGACGAGCGGCAGCTACGAAACTCCGGAGCAAGTGGGCGCGACCGTCGTCGGCGCGCGCGATGGCGCGCTCGTCCGGGTGAGCGACCTCGCCGATGTCAGATGGGGCTACGAGGACTCGACCTACCGGGCGCTGTACAACGGACGGCGCGCGGTGTTCATCACCGTCACTCAGCAAGATGGGCAGACCATTGGCGCCGTGCGCGAGCGCGTCTGGAAGGCTCTCGATGCGTTCGAGGCGACGCTCCCTCCAGGTGTCGCCCTCGAGCGTGGATTCGACCAGGCGAACAACGTGGCGCATCGTCTCTCGCGGCTCGGCACCGATTTGCTGATCGCGATCGCGCTGGTGGCGATCACGCTGTTGCCGCTCGGGCTCCGCGCGGCGGGAATCGTGATGGTCTCGATCCCGCTGTCCCTGCTGATAGGGATCGCGCTGATGCGCTTCACCGGCTTCACGATCAACCAGCTTTCGATCGTCGGCGCGGTGATCGCGCTCGGCCTTCTCGTCGATGACTCGATCGTGGTGGTAGAGAACATCACGCGCTTCCTCCGGGCCGGCCGCTCGCGCGTCGAGGCCGCCATCGAGGCGACCAGACAAATCGCGGTCGCGGTGGTCGGGGCGACGGCCACGCTCATTCTCGCGTTCGTCCCGCTGCTGTTTCTGCCCGGCGGACCAGGGCAGTACATCCGCTCGCTTCCGGTCGCGGTCATCTTCACGGTGCTGGCGTCGCTGTTCGTGTCGCTGACCATCATCCCATGGCTGGCGAGTCGCGTCCTTCGCCCGGACGGCCCCGAAGGAGGGAGTCGTGTTCTTCGCGCGTTCGAGAGGACGATCCACGCGACCTATGCGCCGGTGCTCGATCGCGCGCTGCGCCAGCCGCGCCGCGCGCTCGCGGCGGCCGGACTCTTCGTCGCCGCGATGGCGGCGCTGGTGCCACTCGTCGGCTTCTCACTCTTCCCGAAGGCAGAGACGCCGCAGTTCTACGTGAACGTGACTGGGCCGGAAGGCGCGAGCATCGAGGCAACGGCCGACGCCGCTCGTTATGCGGACTCGGTCATTCGCAAGCGCCCCGGCGTGCGGGGCGTGTTCACCTCGGTAGGGCGCGACAACCCGAGGATCTACTACAACGTGGTGCCGCGCCGGGACAATCCCGCGGTCGGTCAGCTGTTCGTGGTGCTCGACGAGTACGATCAGCGGCGGACGCCGGCGATGCTCGATACACTTCGTGCCGAGCTGGCTGCGTATCCCGGGGCGCGACTGGAGCTCAGGGAGTTCGAGAACGGACCACCGATCGACGCTCCCATCGCGATGCGGGTTCAAGGTCCCGATCTCGATACGCTGCGCAGGATCGCGGCGAACGTAGCGGAGGTGCTGGAGAAGACTCCCGGGACGCAGTACGTCGAAAATCCGGTCCGCCTGCAGCGTACCGATCTGCGCGTCGCGATCGACCGCGCGAAGGCCGGCCTCCTGGGAATCCCGACGCTCGAGATCGATCGGACCCTGCGCCTCGGGTTGAGCGGAATCGAGGCGGGCGTCGTACGCGAGGGCGATGGGGATGCGCGGGATGTCGTCGTGCGTCTGGCGGGGCATCCGCGGCCGGCGCCCGAGACACTCGACCATCTGTATGTCGCCTCGATCTCGGGGCGGCTGACGCCGCTGCGGCAGGTCGCGGACGTTCACTTCGAAGCCGACGTTCCCGAGATCCGACGCGTCGACCGGGAGCGAGCGGTCACGCTCACGAGCTTCGTGCGCACCGGCTACAACACCAACGAGGTGACACAGCGGGTGCTGCAGGGTCTCGACTCGGTCTCGCTCCCCGAGGGCTATCGCATCGTTCCGGCCGGAGAGATCGAAAGCAGGCAGGAGAGCTTCGGCGGCATCGGAAGCGCGCTGATCGTGGCGACCTTCATGATCCTCGCCGTGCTCGTGCTCGAGTTCAAGACATTCCGCGGCACGCTCATTGTCGCATCGGTGATCCCGTTAGGCGTCATGGGCGGCATTCTCGCGCTCTTCCTCACCGGCAACACGCTCTCCTTCACCGCGATGATCGGCTTCGTCGCACTGATCGGAATCGAGATCAAGACCTCGATCCTGCTCGTGGATTTCACGAATCAGCTGCGCGCGCGCGGGATGGCCCTGGAAGATGCGATTCGCGAAGCGGGCGAAGTGCGCTTCCTGCCAATCGTTCTCACGAGCCTGACCGCCATTGGTGGACTCCTGCCGCTGGCGCTCCAGGGACAGGCGCTCTATGCGCCGCTCGCGTGGGTGATCATCGGCGGGCTCATCTCATCGACACTGCTCGCGCGGGTCGTGACGCCCGTGCTCTACAGGATGTGGCCGCCGGATCTGGTGTGAGGTGGTACGAGGTCGTCGAGGTCGTCGAGGTTGTCGAGGTTGTCGAGGTGATCGAGGCGACTTCATCCATGCTCCTCAGCTTCACCTCGACTACCTCGACGACCTTGACGACCTCGACAACCTGGGTCTAGAACCGAATCGTCAGCCCCGCGGCGACCGAGACATCGTTCCGCGTGTCGGTGTCACCCGTGCCGGTGAGGGGCTTGAATCGCGAGAGATAATCCCGACCCTCGATGCGAAGGCCGAGGCGGCCGAAGCCGAACTCGCCGCCGAGTGCACCGTACCCCGCGACGTTTGTCTTCGAGTCGACGTCGAGGTCGCGGTAGTCATACGTGCGGCCCCCAACTCCGAGCCCGACGAATGGCGTGAAGTCCCACGACTGGCGCTCGACCCAACCCGCGCCACGGAGCTCGGCTCCGAGATCGTACTGCAAGATGTCGATCTTCTGGCGGGTGCCGAGGCGCTCCTCGGTGGGTGACCACCCGAGCGTCGCGGTGATCGCGATGGCCGGAATGACACGATACGAGGCCTGTGCGCCGGCGAATACGGCGTCCTTCAGAAGGTCGCGCTGATCACCGGTCGGCAGGTAGGCGCCGACGTACGGCCGGATCTCGAAGCTGCTGGCGCTGGGAGCCTGGGCTTCGAGCGCCCTCGCGGCGAAGGCGGCGATCAGGGCGAGGCCGGCGAGAAAAGCAGAGACAGCTGAGCGTGACATGGTACCGTTCCTCCGTACAATGCTGGTTGTGTCTCACACCTGTATTGTTCGAAGGAGTAACGTTCACATATGAAGCATAGTTCCAAAAAAACTACTTGAGTCCCCCGAAGAGGCGGATGAGGGCGGCGCGGTCGTCGAGCGGGATCGCCGCGGCGAGCTCGTCTTCCACCTGCTTGATGAGCCGGGCGCCTGCCTCCGCGCGCTCCTGCCCCAGTGGGGTGATGGCCGCGCGCACGCTGCGTCGATCGGTCGGGTCGTCGACACGGCGGACAAGGCCGTCGGCCTCCATGCGGTCGATCAACTGCGTCATGTTCGACCGCACACAGCTCTGGCGCGAGGCGATCTCACTGAGCGGCAGCGACTCGCCGGCGTCAGCGAGCAGCGAGACGACCTTGAACTTCGCCATCGACAG
>DASRHU010000211.1:0-14789 GCA_035650335.1 Gemmatimonadaceae bacterium
CTCTCCCACGGAAATGCCGGCGGAGGTGACGATGAGATCGCAGGTCGTCGCGCGCTCGAGGCGGGCTCGAATGTCGGCGGGATCATCGCGCGCCGTCCCCACCGACACGGGGGTACCCCCGGCCTGTCGGACGAGCGCATCCAGCGTGTAGCTGTTGGAGCTGACGATCTTGTTGCCGCTGCGGACCTCGTCGAACCGATCGAGGTCAACCAGCTCATCCCCCGAGGTCATGATCGCGACACGCGGGCGCGCATAGACATCGACCATGGCGCTCCCGATCGACGCGAGCACCCCGAGCTGCGCCGCGTGGATGGCCACCCCGGCGTCGAGCACGCGGGCCCCTTCCCGGATATCCTCGCCGCGATATCGGAGGTTTTTCCGCGCATCGCGCGCGCTGCGAATGGTCACACGGTCGGTACCCGCGTCCGTGTCCTCCACGCGCACGACCGTATCGGCGCCGTCAGGAAGCGGAGCGCCGGTCATGATCCGCGTCGCCGACAGTGGAGCGAGCGGGCGCGTCGGAAACGCCCCGGCCGCAATCGTCTCGAGCACGGGCAGCGTCACAGGAGACTCAGCCGAGGCCGTCTCGATGTCGCTCGCCCGGACCGCGTAGCCATCCATCGCCGAGTTGTCCCACGCCGGGATCGTGATCGGCGAATCCACGCCGGCGGCCAGGACGCGCCCTAACGATTCGGCGAGTGGAACCCGCTCGATGGAGCCGCGGCGCACATCGGCGAGGATCCGGTCGACCGCTTCGACAACGGTCAGCACCTAACGTGCGCCGGCCGTCATGCCCGCCAATCTGGCGACGATCGTGTCCTGAACGCGCTCGATCGTTCGCACCGGCACCGTCCAGTTGTTGCAGAGCAGACTGTAGAGGAGCAGCCGGCCATCGGCGGACGTCACGTAGCCTGAAAGCGAACGGGCCTGGGAGACGAAGCCGGTTTTGGCGTGAGCGTTGGCCTCGGCGTACGTCCCCTTCATGCGGTTGGCGAGCGTCCCGTCCACTCCCGCGACCGGGAGCGCCTCGTAGAAGACATCGAACAGCGTGTCGCGACGCATCACGTCGAGCACACGCACGATCGTTTCGGGGGAGAGGTAGTTGTATCGGGATAGCCCGCTTCCGTCGCGCACGACGAAGCCGTCTCGTGAAATGCCCCACTCCACGAGCTGCCGCTCGATGACGACGCGTCCACTGTCGGGAGTGCCGACCCCGGTTCGCTCGAGTCCGAGCGTTCGCAGGAGGATCTCGCCGATCTGGTTCTGCGATGGCTTCTCGAAGGCCGGCATGATCTCGCGAAGCGGCGGGGACAGGATGACGGCGATCGTGTCCCGGCGTCCTTGGGCGGCGCTCCGCGACACCGAGTCGTTGCCCGCGACCGACATCGCCCGAGCCTCGAGTGCTTCCATTAGCGCCGTGATGTACGCGGTTGGCGGCGACGCATGCGCGAATCGCACCATCTGGCTGTCGCGCGGCGCCATCGCGCCGCGGACGACGACCGTTCCCGCCGCGGTGTCGCGCTCGACGCGAAGTGACAGCGGGGTGAAGACCGCGTCGCCGGCGGTGATCGCGGAATCGGGAGGCGCCACGGTGCGTGCTTCCACCCGAACGCGAGGGTAGCCTCGCGACGGAAAGACCGATGCCGTGACGGGCTCGCCGGGGAACGCCCCGCCGCGAATCACGATGCGTGAGAACCCTTCGTTGAAGTACAGCTCGTCGACGCCCGCCGAATACGCCTCGTCCACCTCGTCCCAGGACCACCCGTACCCGTAGATCGCGCCGGGAAACGCATCCCCCTCGGCGCGGATGCGTCCCTCGATGCGGACGATCCCACGGGCCGCGATCGAATCGGCGATCTCGAGCATCCCGAGCATCGCGTCCCCACGCATGTGATCGCTCAGGCTCGGGTCGCCGCGGCCGACGACGAGAAGATCGCCGAACAGCGTTCCATCCACGATGGGCCCCGTCGCGAGGAGCGTCGTCCGAAAGCGAAAATCGGCGCCGAGCTGCGCGAGCGCGACCGCCCCGGTGACGATCTTCATGTTCGAAGCCGGCATGAAGAGCTTGCTCGCGTTCTGGGCGACGAGCGTGTCGCCGCGCTCCGGATCGACTACGAGGATTCCCCAGTGCGCGTTCCGGAACTCCGTCGCCGTGACGACCGAGTCGACCCACCAGCGGAGCGCCGCACGCTGACGCTCGGGGGTCGGCGTGACGGTCAAGGGCGTCGCGGGCACGCAGGCGGCGAGGATGGCTGTGGCGAGAATGACGGATCTGATCATGGCCGGCGAATGAAGTCCCGTTCGACGAAAGCGGCGAGGTCATCGAGCCACCGTGCGTCGCTCAGACGAAAAATAGGCATCGGCGCGCGGAAGTCATTGTCATCGGTGACGACCGCCCGCCAGGCCGATGCCCGCGAGTCCCCAGCGTTCCACAGTGGCGTCGCGTGGGCCTCACGGCGATAGATCTCGATTCTGGGAAGCGACGTGCGCGTGAATCCCTCGCACACGACGAGGTCGGCGTCGCTCATGTGACGCGCGGCGATCTCCTCCGGGGCGAGCTCGTCGCTCCACCGCTCGACGAGCGCGAACTTGTCCGGCGCGATCATCGCCACCTTCTCCGCGTTCCCCTCGTGATAGTGCCGGTACGTGTCGGTCGCCGCCGGGTCGAGGTTGAAGGTGTGGGAACCGTGCTTGATCGTGGTGATGCGATGCCCGCGCCTGACGAGCTCGGCCACCAGTCGCACGACGAGCGTCGTCTTTCCGCTATGCTTGCGGCCGACGATCGAAAGCAGGGGTGGCGTGCCGTTCGGCGAGGGCGAGGTCATCCGGTGTATTGACGTTCATGAACAGTAGGGCGGGGTCGCCGAAGCGACGCACCTCGTGCTCCGGAATCCGCTCGACGCGAACGTCGGCGAAGAACGACACGACCTGCATGTCGCCCGCGTCCAGCCGGCGCTCGATCGCGGGCACGCATGCCGGTGAATAATACGCGCACAGCGGCTCCACGCCTCGTCGCGACCCACTCTCGGGCAGCACCGCATCGGCGCGCGCGCCAGCATCGCGCAGCACCCGCAGGAGCGGCGGCGGCACGAACGGCATGTCCCACGCGACGACGACCACCGGGCCGCCCGCGCGGACGATCGCGGCGTGAATCCCACCGAGGCTTCCGCAATCTCTGCGGACGTCGGACGCCACGGGGACCCCGTCGAGCCACGATTCCGCGGCCGGATCGTTCGCGATCAGGAGCAGATCGTCGGTCGCCTCGCGCAGCGCCTCGGCGACGCGGTCGATGACCCGCTGCCCTCCCACTCGCTCGAGCCCCTTCGGCCGACCTCCATATCGCGACGCCGCCCCGCCGGCGAGAATGACGCCGGTGCATCGCGTCACGGTCGATGAAACTGGGGCTGTCCGCTCACCGCGCGCCCGATGAGCAGCGTGCCGGCAGTGCGGGCGATGTCGACGGCGAGCGTGGACGGCACCGATGGCGTCGCGATCGCGCCGAGCCGCGCGCGAGCGGCCTTGAACGCGAGCTCGCCGGAGATGCGTCCGGTGACGAGCAGCGTGAGCCCGTCGAGTCTGCGACCACCGAGGATCGCGGCGCCGATCACCTTGTCCACCGCGTTGTGCCGGCCAATGTCCTCGGCATGATGGAGGAGCTGCTCCCCGTCGGTGAGCGCGGCGGCGTGGATGCCACCGGTCTCCTTGTAGCGTTCGCCTCGGGCGAAGAGCTCCTTGAAGAGCGCGCGCGTGCGCGCCAGATCCAGGTCTACCGCCGTCACCGTGCGCCGCGGCAACGAGCTCATGGAGCCGAGGATCGTGGTGACCGCACCGCATCCGGACGCGAGCACGCGGCGGCGATCGGCGGCTTCGACGCCCTCGTACCGCGCCGGGGGCACGTCGGCCCAGAACCCCAGCTCCTTCGCGCAGGGACGCAGCGAGAGCAGATCGCTCGCGGTCTCGATGTACCCCTCGCCGTGCAGCCATCCCACGACGAGCTCGTCGAGCTGGGCGGGCGTGCACATCCAGGTTACGGCGGGCGCACCGTTGACCTCGAGCCAGACGGGAGACTCTTCGACCGCGTCGAGGGGCTGGGTGGTGAGTGGGCTGATGGACACGAGAGCATAGTGCATGGAGGGCGCGCCAAGGGCCAGACCCCTAGGAGCGGGGCCAAGGGCCAAGGGCCAGGGGCCAAGGGCCAAGGGGGCGGTAATGCGAGCGGCGGCGCAGTGCGCCGCCGCTCGCTCATCTGATGAGCGCGGCTGCCGCGAAGCGGCGCCGCGCTTTTCCTTCCCCTTGGCCCCTGGCCCCTGGCCCTTGGCCCGTTCTTCCTACGGCTCCTCCCGGGGCTCGAACCCCTCCGGCGTCGGCTCGTCCGGCGGATTCCACGCCGTGCCGCGCTCGATCGCCGACTGCACGTCGTGTGTGCCAAACATGCGCGCGTCCAGATCTTCTTCGAGGTGTTCGGCTTCGTCGTCGACGTTCTCGGGCCGGCGACCGATCGGCTCCCCGGTCCGCTCGCGCGATTCCGCCAGGTGATCGTCGATCGCTTCCGGCTCCTCGTCGCGGCGGATCTCGTCGACCACGAGATCGTTGCGATACCGCTTGAGCCCGATCACGTCGGCGAGGATACGCTCGGCGATCCGCCGCTCCTCCTCAGTGCCGACGCGCCCGGCCAGCACCACTTCCCCGTTCGTCGCGGTCACCAGGATGTTGTCCGCGTCCACCGTCTCGTATTCGGCGAGCTGTTCCCGAACAAGGGCGCGCAGATCGTCGTCGTTGAGGTCCTCGAGCCGGAAGATGTCCTCGTAATCGCGCGCCATGGGCCGCTCCTGCCTAGCGAGAGATGATGTACGACGCTCCCACGCTGAAAACGCCGTTGTGCTTCCACTCCGATGTCTTGTCCGCCAGCACCGGTGGTCCGCCGCCCTGCGGGATCGCGCTGTACGAAGCGGGATAGTTCAATCTGAAGAGATGATCGGTGACGTCGAAGCGCAGCTGCCAACGCCCGCCGCCCGTCCATCGCACGCCGGTTCCCAGCACGAGTGCAAAGGGAGTGCCGATCGTGAAATTGCCGGGATCGCGCCGGCTCCCGACGTTCGCGGCCACGCCGGCGCCAAAGCGCGTGAACGGGATGATGCCGTGCCAGCTCTTCTGCCCGGTGAGATTGAGTGTGATGCCGGCGTCGAGCAGGATCAGCGACACGTCCTTCGTTCCGAGATGTCGGGTCTCCGGCGGATTGAGCGGGTCGATGACGTCACGCTGCGAGAACGCGTGGCCGCCGTGCACACTGAAAAAGGCTGGCCCGCCAATGCGAATCTCGTATCGCACCCCGGCGATCGGCCCGGCCTGCGGCCCGACGCCCGCCGATCCTTCGGCGCCGGAGTACCACCCCGAGTACGTCGTGATCTCCTGACGATACGGCACGTCGCGAAACGGACTCTCCTGTGGGAGATGTCCCACCTGCGCGCTGAGCGCCGCCGGTGCAATGCTGGCGACTGCCGCGAGTGCGAACTTGTTCACTACTCCGCTCCTTAGCTCGTGAAAACCGGAACCGCAGACGCCGCAGAGGGCCGCAGCAATATTCGTTGTTGAGCCGCAGATGAACGCAGAATACGCAGGTGTTTCAAACGTCCGTCGACGTGTTCACTCGAGACGAAGCTCCAGGACAATCTTGTTCACCGCTATCTGCGTCCTCTGCGGCCGAGCAGTGCCGCGGCCTCTGCGGTCTCAAGGCCCTGACACCAACTAATCTACTCCCGAGCGCAGGTCGACACCGGTCATCTCCGCGGGCTTCTCGACTTCGAGCATCGCCAACACCGTCGGACCCACATCCTGGAGCGACCCGCCTGATCGCAGCCGGCGGTCGCCATCGGGATCCACGATCACGAGCGGAACGGGATTCGTGGTGTGCGCCGTGTGCGGCCCGCCCGTCACCGGATCGATCATCATCTCGCAGTTGCCGTGGTCCGCGGTCACGATGAGGCGCGCCGCCGAGCGCTCGGCCGAGGCGAGCACCCGCGCCAGGCATTCATCTACCGTCTCCACCGCCTTCACGCCGGCGCCTAACACACCGCTGTGGCCCACCATGTCGCCGTTGGCGTAGTTGCAGAGGATGAAGTCGTGCTCCCGCTTCTCGATCGCGTTGCACAGCACGTCGGTGATACCGGGAGCGCTCATCTCCGGCGCCAGATCGTACGTCGCGACCTTCTGGCTCGGCACGAGCAATCGCTCTTCGCCCGCGTACGGCACCTCGAACCCTCCGTTGAAGAAATACGTCACGTGCGCGTACTTCTCCGTCTCGGCGGTTCGGAACATCGTCTTCCCGCGCTCGCTCAGCACCTCGGCCACGATGCGCGAGAGCACGAATGGGGGAAACGCGACGGGCACGGTGAACGTCTCGTCGTACATCGCCATGGTCGCGACGCTCACGCGAGGGCGGTCGCTGACGTCGAACCCGTCGAAGCCCTCGTCGGTAAAGGCCCGTACGATCTGACGCATGCGGTCCGCGCGAAAGTTGAAGAAGAAGAGTCCGTCGCCATCGCGCACACGCGCCACCGGCGCGCCATCGCGCTCGACGACGATCGGCTTGATGAATTCGTCGCTCTCGCCGCGGTCGTAGGCTTCCTGAATCGCCTTCACCGGATCGGTCGCGCGCCCGCCTTCACCTCGCACCATCGCCTTGTACCACAGCTCCGTTCGCGGCCAGCGCTTGTCGCGATCCATCCCGTAGTAGCGGCCGCCGAGGGAGGCGACCGGCACGCGTCCGCGCGAGCGGTCGACCGTTTGACGCATGAACTCCTGCGCCGAGCGGGGGAGCGTGTCACGCCCATCGAGCAGGGCATGCAAGGCGACGTGTGGAAGGCGCTCCCGCTCGGCGAGGTCGAACAGCGCGAAGAGGTGTTCGTCCACCGCGTGAACGCCGCCGTTCCCGATGAGCCCGCACAGGTGGAGCGTCGTTCCGCGCTTCCGCACCTCCGCGCATAACGTTTTCAGGACCGGGTTCTCGAAGAACGACCCGTCCCGAACGGCGAGGGAGATCCGGACGAGGTCGGTTGGCACCACCCTGCCGGCCCCGAGGTTGAGGTGGCCGACCTCACTGTTGCCCATTTGCCCTTCGGGCAGTCCAACGGCGAGGCCCGACGCCTCGATCAACGTACGCGGGGCGCGCGACCAGAGCGCGCTCCATGTCGGCGTCCGCGCGAGCGCGATAGCGTTTCCCTCGCGCTCGGTGCGGTAGCCCCATCCGTCGAGGACGACGAGCACCACCGGGCGCCGATGTCGATTCGGCATCTTTGCTGATTGGTGTACGGCGGATAACTTCGGCGCGTCGGGCGCCACAGGAATGTAACGCGCCCTTACATACGGCAACCAGCGATGCTCGTCGTATCCCTCCTCTTCGCGCTGCTCTGCGCCCCCTCACTGTTCGCCCAGACCACAGTGACCGCGGCGACCGAGATGCGCGCGATACCACGTGGTCCTGCCATCGCGACGTTGCGGTCGGGAGTGGAGGTGCGCGTTCGCGACCGTCGGGGGGCGAACGCGCGGGTCACGATCGAAGGCTTCATCCATCGCGACCTGCTCGGCGCCAGGCGCGACAGCTTCCCGATATCGGTGCGCGCTCCGTCGGGGGCGCGCCTTCGCGCATCGCCGACGGCGAGCGCAGCAACGATCGCGCACCTGCGCGACGGGATGGGTCTCACACAGGTCTCGCGAGCCGGTGAATGGGTGCGCGTTCGTCGCGTCGCCTGGATCGCCGCGTCGCGCCTGCGCACCGAGCCGGCGGCGGAACAGCGAGAGGTGGCCGGATCCGTGGAGACGAAGCAGGACTCGCTTCCCGTGCACACGGCGGCGGCGCCGCTCGAGGCACTCACGCCAATGCGCGCGACGTCGATGCGATTCGCCCCCAACGGCGACTCGATAGGCGCCTTGCGCCCCGGCGCCGTGCTCGTTCCGCTGGCCCGCGATCGCGAGTGGGTTCGCGTTCGCGTCGAAGGCTGGGTCCGTGAGAACGAGCTGCATGCCCTCGACTCGACGGTCCAGACGCGCGTGAGCGCGGCCGACCTTCGAGCGGACCCGGAGGGGACGCGCGGGGTACTCGTCCGCTGGAACGTGCAGGTGCTGTCGCCGGTCCAGCGCGCCGACCCGTTGCGGCGCGAGCTCGCGGAAAACGAGCCCTATCTCATCGCCCGCGGTCCCGACATGGAAAGTGCGCTGCTCTATCTGGCGATCCCACCGTCATTGCTCGACGCGGTGGCCTCCATTCCCCCGCTCACACCTACGGTCATCACGGCCCGTGTGCGCACGGGCCGCAGCTCGCCGGTAGGTGTTCCCATCCTGGATCTCGTATCGATCGTCCGGCGGTGAGCTCCCGCAGTCGTTTTGGTGAGTTTCGACGCCGCCACCCCGGCTTTCTTGTCGCGGTCGTCATCGTGCTGCTTGGCGTCATTGGCATCGACGCCTATCTCCTGCGCAAGCAGGCGAGGTACCGCGCGGAGATCCAGCGTCTTCGCGCGGGGATGAGCGAGTTCGAGAAGGGCCGGGCGGATGCGGCGCTCGCCTCGGAGGAAAAACAGCTGCAGGTGATGGTCGAGCTCCTGCGTCGCCAGTCGAAAATCGACAAGGAGATTCACCTCGCGGTGTCAGTGGACAGCGCGCTGATGGGGCTGGAGCAGGAAGGCGCGATCCTGCGCGACATGCGCGTCGAGATCGGTCCCGAGAAGACCGTGGGCGCCGCGCCCGACACCGTGCACATCTCGATTCCGCGGGGCACGCGCTCCATCCAACGGATGCTCGGCGCCAATGATGCCTGGGAGGTCCCTCGCTGGGTGTACGAGGAGCGCGGGCTCCCCGTGCCCAAGACGCGGACGGTGAAGGGAGCGCTCGGCCCAGCGGCCATCGTCCTGGAGGGTGGGACCGTCATCTACTCGGCGCCAACCCGCGGCCCGCTCAGCGATTCCGCGTACGTGATGCCCGGAGCCATTCGAGCAAAGGCCGACGACCTGCGCGCGGTCATTCCGAACCTCGCGCGCGGGACGAAGGTCTACTTCTTCTGATCCGGAGTCTGGTGGATGAGCCTGGTACAAGCATTTCGCGACGATCTCCGCATTGCCCTCAGCCTGACCGCCCTCGTGGTGCTGGTGCTGGGGGCGAGCGGCTTCCTCGTTCAGCGCGCCGCAATGGTGCGCTACGAGCGCGACGTGAACCGGATCGCCTTCAACGACAACTGGGAGGTCCTCGACGACATCCGGAAGCGGCTCGGCATGGTGAGCGACTCCCTCGAGCGGGCCCTGGAGGAGGCGCCGGCGCCGCCGGGCGAGCAGCCCTTCATCGTGGTCAGCATCGAGGAGCGCCGCCTGTGGTACAAGCAGGGCGACGAGACGATCTTCACGACCCGGGTGGCGACGGGAAGCGGAAAGACCCTGGTGAAGGACGGCGGTCGCGACGAGTGGAAATTCGACACGCCGCGCGGCAAGCTGGTGGTGCAGGGGAAGGAAATCGACCCCGTCTGGGTTCCGCCCGACTGGCACTTCTTCGAGTACGCCAAGAGGCGAGGCCTTGGCGTGAAGCAGCTGAAGCGGGGGGAGCAGCTGGAGGCCCCCGATGGCGGCTTCATCACCGTCGAAGGGAATGATGTCGTCAGACAGTACCCGGACGGCCGCACTTATCCCCTGGAATCGGGTGAGGGGCGTGAAATCGTTGCGGGGGGCAATGTCGTCATCCCGCCCTTCGGCACCAACCAGCGTAAGTTCCGGGGCGTCCTGGGCTCCCACCGCCTCCTGCTCGGCGAAGGATACGCCCTTCATGGGACGGACAAGCCCTCCTCGATCGGCCAGGCCGTCAGTCACGGATGTGTCCGCCTGCGGAACGAAGACATCGCCTACCTGTATAGTATCGTTCCGGTCGGAACCCCGGTTTTCATCTACTGACTGACCGCAGGGTCAGTCGAGCAGGGGAGTCGACCGATAGAGGTATGGCCCGAAGCCCTGATCGGGCTTAAATATACGAACGTCCTGCACGCGCTTCATTAGGAGGGAGCTTCAGTGTTCGCAGCCTCGTCCGGCTCGCGACCGCTCGTCCGGTCGCTCGCCGCCGCACTGATTTTGGCACTCGCGCACCCCGCCTTCGCCGGGGCCGACGAGACGACTGGCGCCCTCACGTCCGAGGCAAGCGTCGCCTCGGCCACATCCCTGGCTGACGTGGCCGGACTGGATACTCTGCGAGGTCGCAGCGGAAAGCTGAGAGCGCGCTTCCTTCCGTACCTCGCTCGCCTGGACCTGCCCTTCCTGAACGCCCTGCTGAACGACTCGGTCACCAAGACGCCAGGCGTTCACGTCTTGCGCGACAGCAGCGCATCATCTCTCTTCACGTTCATCACGCTCCGTCCGTTCTCCGACAAGGTGAGAGGACGGGTGGGTGGTTACCGGATGGGGTATTGGCCGTTCGAGCGCCGCAGGATGCGCTCGGAGGCGTACGCCGGTCTCGACGGGTTCATCGAGGTGACGCCGGAGAACCAGGACACTCAGGTCTCCGAGCATTTCCGGCTTCGTGACTTCCTGACGAAGGACCAGCGCGACGTCTGGCCGAAGTACCTCGTGCTCGATACGAAGCTGATCGACAAGCTGGAGCTGGTGATCGCGGAACTGGAGAGGCAGGGGTACGACGTCGAGTACATGTCGGTGATGTCGGGCTTCCGCACTCCGCAGTACAACCAGAAGGGTGTGGGCCGCGGACGGGCCGAGGCGAGCCGTCACCAGTACGGCGATGCGGCAGACGTGTTCATCGACAACGATCGCAACGGGCGCATGGACGATCTCAATCGCGATGGCCGGGTCGACACACGCGACGCGCGGATGCTGCTCGACGCCGTCGAGCGCGTCGAGGCGGCGTATCCCGGTCTCGTTGGCGGCGTCGGCGTGTACGCCGCGACGAGAGCGCACGGTCCCTTCACCCACATCGACGCTCGCGGTAACCGCGCGCGGTGGGGCCGTATTTGAAAGCGCGCCTGCTCGCGGCGCTCTCGTCCCGCTGGATGACGGCCGCGATGTTCATCGTGGCCGCGCTGGCGGTCCTCCGATTCTACGAGCCTCCCGCCAGCCTGCTTCAGTCGCGATTCGGCACCCCGACACTTCCACTCGTTCCGCCCGCATCGCCCTCGGCCACCGCCTTTGGGCGGAGCGGGGCAGTGCAGGTGCGCTTCGCTCTTCCGAACGAGGGTGTGGAATATCCGCTCGAGGTTCAGGGTGATCCCACATCCCTCGAGTACGCCTGGGTGCGGGTCACCGACTCGGTCGGCGTCGACTCCATCAGACCGCTCGCTGGCGACACGCTCGTCGCTCCCTCGGTGCCCGGCTTCTACCGCCTCGCTCTCGTTCGAGGCGTCGAGCGCCGCATCCTCGGTGGTTTGACGCTCGCGGTCATGGTCCCGTTCGAGGAAAAACGCGGCGGCATTCTCAATGGTTATCGCATCGGCACCTTTCGCGCGGAGCGGCGCGGGGTGACGGCTCCGCGTCCCGATGGCTTCGTGCAAGTTCTCCCGGAGCTGGTGAACCTGCAGCTCACGCAGCATCTCCGCCTCGGATCGTTCGTGGCGCCCGACGGGCAGACGACATGGCCCCGTTATGCGGCGCTCGATCGTCGCCTCCTCGACAAGCTCGAGCTGGTGTTCCAGCAGCTATCGCGGTGGCGTACCGACACGGCCGCGGTGCGTCTCGCCATCTCCGTCAACTCGGGGTTCCGCACGCCGTGGTACAACCGGCGCGTTCCTCGCGCGGCCCGTGACAGCCGTCATCAGCTGGGTGACGCTGCCGACGTCGTGATCGACGCCAACGGCGATGGTCGTGTGACGCGTGAGGACGCCAACCTGGTCGCGGCGGCGGTCGAAATCGTCGAGCAGTCCAACCCCGATCTCGCCGGCGGCCTCGGCCTCTACGTCAGCGGCCGCTATCGCCAGCCGTACGTCCACATCGACACGCGCGGCAAGCGCGCGCGGTGGCGGGGATAGCCGATGGCCAACGGGGACAAGCCCGGACAGGACACGCACCCGTTCCTGCGTGACCGGATCCTGCGCAAGCTCGAGACGCTCTCCAACGAGCGGCTCTACCAGGTGCTCGATTACGTCGAGTTTCTCGAGTCGCGCTACGCCGAGCGCCAACCGTCGCCGGCGAGCGTCTTTCAGCGCTTCACGGAAGGGCTCGAGGACACCATGCGCGCAGGTCGCCTGTCGGCGGACACGATCGCGCAAACGATGAGCATCATGAACCGGGCGATGGGTGTGCTGTCCGGCGTCGCCGCGGCTGGCAAGTCCGTTGCATCGGACGTGGTCAGTGGCGCGCGCACCGAAGGACGTACGCGCACTGCGCCGAAGCCGCCGACTCGCCCGCCTGAGCCGCGGGACAGCCAGCCGCCTCCGGCGCCACCTGCCGAGCCGCCGCCTAGCGACGCTGGAGATGTGTAGTGGCCAGTAGCCAAGCCGAAACACCGGGACGAAAAGGGGAAGCCCGCGGTCGCGCCGGGCGCCGTCCGCGCGCGGAGACAGAAGCGCTGTCGCCTCGAGCCGGTGCCAAGCGCACGCTCGTCGATGTCATCAAGCAGATTCCGGCGTACCTCCGATTGTTCGGCGGTCTGCTCACCGATCGGCGCGTCGCCGGTCTCGACAAGCTGCTCGTCGGCGCGGCGATCGTGTACATCGTTTCGCCGATGGATCTGCTTCCCGATTTCATCCCATTCCTCGGTGAAGTCGATGACGTGTACCTGCTCGTTCTCGCGCTGCAGCGCCTCATCGCGAACGCCGGTCGTCGTGTCGTCACCGATTACTGGGTCGGGAACCTGTCGGACCTCAGCCTGGGGAACCTCCGGCGGGTGCTACTGGCGGCGGCGTTCTTCCTCCCGCGCCGTATGCGTCGTCGGCTGCGTGCCATAGGGCGCTGAGCGGCTTTACTTTAGGGGGACGGCCGCCTACTTTTGGCTATGGCGACCACAACTCGACCACCATCGCGGCCCGCTTCGCCGGCACCCCCGGCAAGCGGGCCGTCGCGCATCGACCCCTCGAGCGGATTGGCTCGTGTGCGCGCCGATGCGGCGCTGACGTTCGATGACGTTCTCCTCGTACCGCGTCATTCGGTCACGCATCCCAAGGATGTCGACACCAGCTCCCGATTCACCCGCGGCATCTCGCTGAACGTCCCGCTCATCTCGGCGGCCATGGATACGGTCACCGAGAGCGAGATGGGAATCGCGATGGCCCGTGCCGGCGGGATCGGCGTCATTCACAAGAACATGTCGATCGACCGGCAGGCGGCCGAGGTGGATCGCGTGAAGCGCTCCGAGAGCGGGATGATCCTCAATCCCATCACGCTTGGCCCCGACGCCACCCTGCGAGAGGCGAACGCGCTGATGCGGCGCTTCCGCATCTCCGGCGTCCCCGTGGTCGACCGTGACGGGCGGCTCGTCGGGATCATCACCAATCGCGATCTCCAGTTCGAGCGGAACCTCGACCGCCCGCTTCGCGATGTGATGACGAAGGAGAACCTCATCACCGCGCCCGAGGGAACGACGCTCGAGGAAGCCGAACGGATCCTCGGGCGTCATCGCATCGAGAAGCTCCCTGTCGTGGATGCGAAGGGACTGCTCCGCGGGTTGATCACCGTGAAGGACATTCACAAACGTCGCGAGCATCCCAACGCCAACAAGGATCAGCACGGCCGCTTGCGTGTCGCGGCCGCGGTTGGCGCGAGCGGCGATTTCATCGAGCGCGCGCGGGCCCTCGTCGACGCGGGGGTGGACGTCCTCGTGATCGACACCGCGCACGGGCACAGCGATGGGGTGTTGCGCGCGACGGGGCAGGTGCGTGAGCTGTTCCCCGACGCGCAGCTCATCGCGGGGAACGTGGGGACGCGCGACGGCGCGGCGGCGCTGGCGGAGCGCGGGGTCGATGCCGTCAAGGTCGGCGTGGGTCCGGGATCGATTTGCACGACACGCGTCGTCACGGGCGTCGGCGTCCCGCAGCTCACCGCGATCTTCGACGCGGTGGAGGGGGCGGGCGACATTCCGGTGATCGCCGATGGCGGCATCAAGTATTCGGGAGACATCGTGAAGGCACTCGCGGCCGGCGCGTCGAGCGTGATGATGGGCTCCATGCTCGCCGGAACCGAGGAAAGCCCGGGCGAGTCGTTCCTGCTCGAGGGACGGCGCTTCAAGATGATCCGCGGAATGGGCTCACTCTCGGCGATGCAGGACGGCAGCGCCGACCGCTACTTCCAGGAAGGCGAGATGTCGCTGCGCAAGCTGGTGCCCGAGGGGATCGAAGGGCGCGTTCCGTACAAGGGCCCCGTCGTCGATGTCCTGTATCAGATGGTCGGTGGTCTGCGAAGCGGCATGGGCTACGTGGGATGCAGCAACATCGACGAGCTGCGAAGCGCCACGGAGTTTGTTCGCATCACGTCGGCGGGACTGCGCGAGTCGCATCCGCACGACGTCATCATCACGAGGGAAGCGCCCAATTACTCGTTGTAAGGAACGGCAAAGACGTCAGACGTCAGGTGTCAGATGTCAGACCTCAGACAAAACCCGGGCAGCCGATGTGTGGCTGCCCGTGGTCGTTTCTGAAATCCGAGGTCTGACATCTGACGCCTGACGTCTTTGCGGTCCATCCCGAACTTCTATTGACAAACCCTGAGGCCGACGGGATTTTGCCCCGTCTTTGAAAACCGGGCCGGCATCTCTTCCATTCGCCAGTTCCCGCCCGAATTCCCCCCGGAGAATCACCATGGGTCTATGGTCGAAAAAGAGCA
>DASRHU010000212.1:0-4479 GCA_035650335.1 Gemmatimonadaceae bacterium
CAGAAACTCTGCGTGCGACTCTATTCAATACTTACAGCGATTCGTCTCCGAGACCATCGTCGTGATCATCTCGTGCTCGCGACGCGAGAGCGGGAGATCGGGCGACATCAACGCGCCGAACGTCGCGAACGCGTGGTACAGTGCATCCGGGATGAGGCTATGAGACGCCACGATCCCCGATGTTTCTCCGCTACCCACGGGGTGAACGGGGGTCGCGTACTCGATGGGATACATCTCCCGCTGCATGTCGATCGCGCGGCGTAGTGCATCGCTCCCCGTCTCGTACGGGATGGTTTCGATCCAGGTCATTGTCTTGCCTCTTCGAGGTCAGTACTCGCTGTTCATCCAGAAAAAGCGGCCGCAGATGAACGCAGATGACGCAGATGTCCATTCACCTTCCGCGTGAATGTTCGATTCTGCGATTGCCGACGGTCCTCGGCGCTTTCTTGCTGCGTCATCTGCGTTCATCCGCGGCCAACGCAACTCCGCTCAGGGGGCGCTTGACGACGAGCCACGAGACCGGAACGCCGAGCGCGACCACGGCGGCGCCGATCAGCGTCTGCATGGGGCGCCCCATCGCGAACAGCGCCACCATCACCGCGACCAGCGCGAGAAACACGATGACCGGCAACGGATGCCAGGGAGCGCGGAAGACCTGCGGATCGTCCCGCGGTCGCGGCAGGATGAGAATCGCCGCCGCCGACAAGCCGAGAAAGAACACGACCGTCGGAACGAAGTATCCGATGATCTGCTCGAACGTGCCGAGCATGACGAGAATGCACGCGAGAGTCACCTGGATCAGCGTCGCGCGCGGCGCCGACTGTCGGCGCGAGTCGAATCGCACGAGGCTACTCGGGAAGACCCCGCTTCGAGCCATGGCCAGATAGACCCGTGGGGCACCCAGCAGGACGGCCGCCAGGCTGCCGGCCACCGCGATCACGACCGCACCCGCCAACACGACCGCCGCGCGCTCGCCGAAGAGGGCCGAGCCTAACGAGGCGACGAAGGCGTCCGTGGTGGCGTGCTGGCGTCCCGCCATCGCATGGATGAAGGCCAGGCTGAGGCCCGCATATACGAGCCCGACGATGAGAATGCCGCCCACGAGCGCGAACGGCAGCGTTCGCCGCGGCTCCACCACCTCCTCGCTCATTTTGCCGAGGTCCCACCACCCGCCGAAGGCGAAGAACGCGCCCATGAGCGCGCCCGCGAGCACTGGGAATGAAGGCATGGCCGTGGTGGTCGCGACCGTCGTCGCTTCGGTTCCCCCGCCGCGCACGAGCACGGCAACGATCAGCACGGCGACCGTCGCCAGCTTCGCCACCGCGGTAACACGGAGGATCCGCGAGCTGGCCTCGACACCGAGCATCGACAGCGCGGCGAGAATCACGATGCTGGCGATCGCCACCACCGGCACCAAGGTGGTCGGTGCGCCGAACAGTGCGAGGAAATACGTCGCGAGCCCGACGCCGAGGGCCGCCGTGAGCCCGGGATCCATCACGAGGAGCGACATCCAGCCGTACACGAACGCGGTTCGCTCGCCGAACGCTTCGCGGAGAAACACGTATCCGCCGCCCGCCTCGGGATACCGCGTTCCCAGCTCGGCGTAGCACAGCGCTCCCGCAGCGGACATCACCGCCATCAGCGCCCAGACTCCGAGCACCCACCCCGTGGAACCGAGCGTGCGCGACATCTCCGCGGGGGTGAGAAAGACACCCACTCCCACCACCTCGGCGACGATCATCGCGAGCGCTGCCCACACCCCGAACCGCCGTATCAGAGCCTGACGCACCTTGCCTCCATCTCAGCCGGTGGAGCACTTTCCGCGCGTTCCGACCGCCACAATTCTGCCCTCCTGCTCGCATCCCGTCGAGAGGCGCACATGCCCCGAATCGTCTCCGCGACGCTGAGCGTCGCGCTGCTGCTCGCCCCCGCGGCGGCGGCCCAATCACCCGACACGAGCGACTGGAGGCACGGAGCCGTCTGCTACGAGATCTTCGTGCGGTCCTTCTTCGACAGCGACGGTGACGGGATCGGCGATCTGAATGGACTCATCGAGAAGCTCGACTACATCAACGACGGCACGCCCGAGATGCGACGCGACCTGGGCGCGCGCTGCATTTGGCTGATGCCCGTCGCCGCGTCGCCAAGCTATCACGGCTACGACGTCAAGAACTACTACCGCGTCAATCCCGAGTACGGGAGCAACGACGACTTCAAGCGGCTCGTCGCAGAAGCGCATCGCCGCGGGATTCGCGTGCTCGTCGACATGGTGCTGAACCACGCGTCGAGCGAGCACCCCTACTTCAAGGATGCGCTGCTGAATCCCTCGTCGCCGTATCGCGACTGGTTTCGATGGTCGCCGACGAAGCCGGAGCAGAAAGGTCCGTGGGGGCAGGAGGTATGGCACCGCTCGCCGGTTCGCGACGAGTACTACTACGGGATCTTCTGGAGCGGGATGCCGGACCTGAACTACGAGACTGCGGCCGTGCGCGAGGAGGCAAAGAAGGTCGCGACGTTCTGGCTCGAGGAGATGGGCGTCGATGGCTTTCGCCTCGATGCGATTCCCTATCTCGTCGAGGAGGGAACCAGACTATCCGGAACGCCCGGCACGCACGCGCTGCTGCGGGAGTACGCGGCGCACGTGCGGCGCGTGGCCCCGAGGTCGTACACGGTGGGCGAGGTGTGGGATAGCGTCGGGTCGATGCTTCCCTACTATCCGGACCAGCTCGATTCCCACTTCGCGTTCGCGGCGTCCGATGCGCTCCTCGAAGCCGTGCGGACCGGCTCGGCGAAGAAGCTCTTCGAGCCGTACGTCCGGCTACAGCGGGCTGTTCCCGCCGAGCGATGGTCGCCGTTCCTTCGAAACCATGATCAGACGCGCACGATGACCGTGCTCGGCGGCGACATCGCGCGCAATCGGCTGGCGGTGACGCTGCTGCTGACGCTTCCGGGATTGCCGTTCGTCTACTACGGCGAGGAGATCGGAATGACTGGCGACAAACCCGATCCGCGGCTGCGGACGCCGATGCACTGGACGCGCGGTCCGGCCGCTGGCTTCACCCAGGGCACAGCGTGGGAGCCGCTTCAGCCCGATTCGATGACCGCCAACGTCGAGGTGCAGCGCGACGATCCCAACTCGCTGCTCAACCTGCACCGCCGGCTGATTCACCTGCGTGGAGCCAACTCGGCGTTAGGCGCGGGGGAGCTGGTGCCGCTCACCGCGAGCAGCGACGCCGTCGCGGCCTATCTGCGGCGCGACGGACAACGCACGGTGCTCGTCATCGCCAACCTGGGGGCGACGCCGCTGACGCGCGTGACGGTGACGTCGCCGGATCGCGCCGTCCCCGCCGGCCGCTATGCGCCCGCGAGCCTGTTAGGCGGACCTCCGGCCCAGGCGCTCCGTGTCACGTCGAACGGGCGAATTCAGCGGTACGCTCCGCTACCTTCGCTCGGGCCGATGGAGGTTCACGTGCTCGAGTTGCGGCGTCCACTGCGCTGATTGGATCGCGGAACGCGGGGTTGCGCAGCCGTTGAACGGAATCCGCATTCCGCATTCCGTATTCCGGTATTCGATCCAGGGACCGATGACGAACCTCCAGGCTCTCTACCCCGACGACTTCGCGCACTGCTACGGCTGCGGTCGCCTCAACGCGAACGGCCTGCATGTGAAGACCGAATGGGTTGACGGCGAAGGCAGAGCTCGCTTTCAGCCTGCCCCTCATCACATGGCGCTCCCGGGCTTCGTGTATGGCGGTCTCATCGCCTCGCTCGCCGACTGTCATGCGATCGCGACGGCGGCCGGCGCATCGATGGCGGCGCGCGGCGAAACGCCAGGGCGGGATCCGACACCGCGCTTCGTCACGGCATCGCTTCAGGTCGATTTTCTCCGTCCGACACCACTCGGTCCCGAGCTGCTGTTGCGAGCGCATCCTACCGAGGTAGGAGAGCGGAAAGTGACGGTCGCCGTGAGTCTGCTCGCGGAGGGCGTCGAGTGCGCTCGCGCCCATGTCGTTGCGGTGCGAGCGCCGAAAACCATGATACGCTGAGGCTGTCGCGGAAAAAGCCGTACGAAGATTCAGGGCATCTCCTACGGGCGCCCGATTGGAGAAATTGTATCTTTCCCCTGCGTTCACGGACGGGAAAACCGTGAACGGATCCTTTCCCGCGAGATATCGTCGGAAGGGCGTGCGTAAGGAGTTCGACTTTACGCACAGGTTGTGAGGTCGCTGGTCACAACCGAAGCCTCGAGAGAGGCACCTGAGTCGGACCCGTCCGACATAGGGAAAGATTGCCGGCCAGTCCAACTCGGCGGAATCAACACTGCCGGGACGGAATCGAAACAGCCGACCGACAATCGCCAGCGGGTAAGGAACCCCCGCACGGAGCAGCGATGCTCCTGCGGGGGTTCTCGTTGTTCGTCCCGTACGATCCATCCTCGCACGCGACCGCCTGACGCACGCGCATCGACGCGACGACGTT
>DASRHU010000213.1:0-7391 GCA_035650335.1 Gemmatimonadaceae bacterium
GTCGCGTTCGGGTCCCAGCTGCTCACCGTCTGCGAGATCAGGTTCGAGACCTCCTGCTGGTAGCGCTCGACGACGTGCAGCGCGACCTCGGCGATCCAGCCGTCCACTTTCGCGAGCAACGCCGGGTCGGCGAGCAACGCCTGGCCGAACGCCGTTAGGCCTTTTTCAACCGGTCCCACGTCCTCCGGATCGGCATGATCGGCGCGCTCAGTGGCGTAGCGCTCGAGGGATTCCTGCATGTCGCTCCAGAGCGACGCCGAGAATCTCCGCACGACCTCGGCGTTCAGCAGCTCGAGCTTGAGCCCTTCGGCACGCTGGATCACCTCGGGGTCGTGCTGAAGCTTCTCGATGAAGTCGCGCAGCCCGGCGTCGAACCGCGCCCGCATCTGGTGCTCGGGGTCGTCGCGCACCTCCGTCAGCGTGCGCTCGATGGCGGCGACGATGCGGTCGTGGATGCGATCGTCCACCGCCTCGGGAATCCACCAGGGACTCTCGCGCGCGATACGCTGGCGGATGATCTCTTCGTTCCGCTCGACGGCGCGCGAGAGCAGCGCGATGAGCTCGTCGAACAGCTCCTGATGGCGGTTCGAGTGCGTCAGCAGCGACAGGGCCTTCCCGAGAATCGGAGCGACCTGCGTGTCGCGCACCTTCCTGTCGATCGCGGTGCCGATGAGGTGCTGCACATCCTCATCGCGAAGCATGCGGGAGCCGGTCGCGAGCCCGCGCGCCGCCGCCCGCGCGATGCGCCGGCTGTTCTCGGCTTCGGCCAACCATCGCGCGAGATGCTCGGCGACGCGCCACTCGCTCAGTCGAAAGGCAATGACCTCGCGCGAGACGAAGTTCCGCTGCACGAAGTTGCCGAGGCTGCGCCCGACCTGGTCTTTCCGCGCGGGAACGATCGCCGTGTGCGGGATGGGAATGCCGAGCGGATGCCGGAAGAGGGCGGTGACCGCGAACCAGTCGGCGAGGCCGCCGATCATCGCCGCCTCGGCCGTCACTCGGACGAAGACCAGCCACGGATACCGCGGCTCGAGGAGGCGCGCGGCGACGAAGATCGCCGTCGCGACGAGGAGCATCCCCGTCGCGAGGCGTTTCATCGATCGAAGCTGGGCCCGCTTGAGCGCCTCGTCTTCCGGGCGCATCGGCGGCGGCTCGCGCAGCGAGAACCCGGGCGCGGGTGCCAGCGTCATGCGCGAGCCGGTGGGTGCCGCGTTATCGGGTTGCCGGTGTGGCCGACTCGACGTCCGCGACCGGCCCGTCGGCCAGCGTCGGCCGCCGCGCCGTCTCGGGCTGCACGTCGGCGGGCGGCTTGTCGGCGGCGACGGCGACGGCCGGCATCAGCGCGAGACGGAGCACCTCGTCCATCGTCTGCACGAAGGTGAACGCCATGTTCGCGCGCACCTCGTCAGGCACGTCCCGCAGGTCCTTCTCGTTCGCCTTCGGCAGAATGACCTCGCGCAAGCCGGCTCGATAGGCGGCAAGCACCTTCTCCTTGACGCCGCCGATCTCGAGCGCCTTTCCGCGGAGCGTCACCTCGCCGGTCATCGCCACATCCCGCCGCACTGGCCGGTCGCTCAACACGCTCGACACCGCCAGCGTCACCGCGATGCCCGCGCTCGGCCCATCCTTGGGGATCGCGCCGGCGGGGAAGTGGATGTGCAGGTCGAAATCCCGGAACGCCTTGTCGTCGATGCCGAGCTGCTCGGCGCGCGACCGGACGTACGAGTATCCGGCGTCAACCGATTCGCGCATGACGTCGCCGAGCTGGCCGGTGACGATCAGGCGCCCGGTCCCCGGCATCTTCAGCGCCTCGATCACCATGAGGTCACCGCCGGTGGCTGTCCATGCGAGTCCCGTCACCGCGCCGATCTCGGGCTCCTTCTCCGCTTCCTCGACCGGATAGCGCGGAACGCCGAGAATCTCCTCGACGAGCGCGTTGTCGACGATCCAGGCTCCTTCTTCGCCGTCCGCCTTCTTGCGCGCGCGCTTGCGCATGATCGCGGCAATGTTTCGCGAGAATCCGCGCAGCCCTGCCTCACGAGAATAGCGGCTCGACACGAAGCTCAGGACTTCGTCAGTGAACTGGAGGTCCTTGTCGGTGATCCCGTGCTCCTCGAACAGCTTCGGCAGGAGATAGCGCCACGCGATCTCCACCTTCTCCTCGATCGTGTAGCCGGCGATCCGAATGACCTCCATGCGATCACGCAGCGGCGCAGGGATGTCGAACAGGTTGTTCGCCGTGCAGATGAACAGGATCGACGAGAGATCGAACGGCAGATTGATGTAGTGATCGACGAAGTCGTGGTTCTGCGACGGATCGAGCACCTCGAGCATGGCGGCGGTCGGATCGCCCGACGGCCCGCCCGACGACATCTTGTCAATCTCGTCGATCATGATCACCGGATCCTTCACGCCGACGCGCCGCAGCGCCTGGATCACCATGCCCGGCATCGCGCCGACGTACGTGCGCCGGTGACCGCGAATCTCCGCCTCGTCGCGCACGCCGCCGACGGAAATGCGCGAGAACTGTCGTCCGATGGACGTCGCGATCGCTTCGCCGAGGGAGGTTTTCCCCGTCCCCGGTGGACCGACGAAGCAGAGGATCGGTCCGAGCGGGTCGCCGCCGCGCAGCTTGCGCACGGCGAGATACTCGATGATCCGCTCCTTGGCCTCGTTGAGCCCGTAGTGCCGGTTGTCGAGCGCTTCCTGCACCTTGGCGAGCGTGATCTCCTCATCGCCGGAGCGCTTGTTCCAGGGAAGCGCCAGCAGCCAGTCGAGATAGTTGCGGATGACCTGATACTCGCTCGCCGCCGGCGAGAGCATCCGCAGGCGCTCCGTCTCGCGCCGCGCTTCCTGCGACACTTTGTCGGGCATCTTCGCCTCCTCGATCTTCTTGAGGAGGTCGAGCGCTTCCTTCTCTCCCGGATCGGCTTCGCCAAGCTCCGATTGAATGGCGCGCAGCTGTTGCCGTAGATAGAACTCGCGCTGGTGCTGCTCGATCTTGACCTCGGTCTGCCGCTTGATGTCCTCCATCACGCGCGCGCGGGCGACTTCGCGCTCGAGGCGCGAGAGCACGAACTTGATGCGCTCGCCGACATCGAGGCGTTGCAGCACCTCGTCCTTGTCGGCGATCCGGAAGTTCATGTTCGTCGCCGCCAGATCCGCGAACCGCCCGGGATCCGACATGTTCATCTTCAGGATCGCCGGCACCTCGTCGGGGATGCGATCGATCAGCTCGGCCAGCGTCTCCGCCGCGGAGACGAGACGAGTCATTAGCTCCTCGCCCTGCACGGGCTCCGGAGGCGTTTCCTTCGCCGGCTTGATGATCGCGACCGGGAAGGGCTCGTGCGCCTCGATGCCTTCGATCGTGATGCGCCGCAGTCCCTGCAGCGTGATCTGAATGGTCTCGCCCGGCAGGTTGATGCGCTCGTGCACGCGCGCCGCGACTCCGACCCGGCCGACGAACTGCTCGGTGTTGATCGGCTCGTCGTGATCGCCACTGGCGACGACGAGCGCGACGATCAGCCCGTTGTCCTCGTGCGAGCGAAGGATCGCCAGGTTTTCCGGCGCGCCCATCTGCACGGCAATGGTCCCCAGCGGATATACGATCGTCGAGCGCAGCGCCATCAACGGGAGCGTTGGCGGCAGCTCGGATTTGAGGATGTCTTCCTTGCGGGAGGCTTTGGCCATGCTGGCTGTGGCTGGATGGGTCTACAAAGGTAAACGGTACGTTGCCTTGATGGCGGGCCGAGGGCCAAGGGCCAGGGGCCACGGGGAGGGCGAAGGGTTACCGTAGCTTCGACAATCCTTCACCCTCCCCCTGGCCCTTGGCCCCTGGCCCTTGGCCCTCATAGGTTGCACCGATGTTCAACGAGCTCAGCGAAAAACTCGACGCCGTCTTCACCCGCCTGCGCGGGCGCGGCGTTCTCAGCGAAAGCGACATCAAGGAAGGGCTTCGCGAGGTGCGTCGCGTCCTTCTCGAGGCCGACGTCAACTTCCAGCTGACGCGCGAGTTTCTCGAGCGCGTCGAGAAGAAAGCGGTTGGCGTCGCGGCGCTCAAGACGGTCTCTCCCGGACAACAGCTCGTCAAGATCGTGCACGATGAGCTCGCGACCATGCTCGGTGAGCGTCGTGAGGGGCTGCGTCTCAGCACCGTTCCGCCGACGATCGTCCTCATGGTCGGGTTACAGGGCTCCGGAAAGACGACGACCGCCGCCAAGCTCGCGCGACGACTGAAAAACGAAGGGCGCGCCGTTCGTCTCGTCGCGGCCGACGTCTACCGTCCGGCCGCCATCGATCAGCTCGAGACCCTCGGCACACAGCTCGAGATCCCCGTCCATTCCGAGCGCGAGACGCAGGACGTCGTGCGCATCGCGCGGCACGGAATCGACGAGGCGCGGCGCGCGCGTGATCGCGTAGTGATCGTCGATACCGCGGGGCGCCTGCAGATCGACGAAGAGATGATGGCGGAGCTCGAGCGGCTGAAGGACACCGTCCACCCGGATGAGATCCTGCTCGTCGCCGACGGCATGACCGGTCAGGACGCGGTGCGCATCGCCAAGGGCTTCGACGACCGGCTCGGCGTCACTGGCGTCATTCTGACGAAGATGGATGGCGACGCGCGCGGCGGCGCGGCGCTGTCGATCTACGGCGTGACGAAGAAGCCGATCAAGTACATCGGTGTCGGTGAGAAGCTCGACGCGCTCGAGGAGTTCCATCCAGAGCGCATGGCCGGTCGCATTCTCCAGATGGGCGACATCGTCTCGCTCGTCGAGAAGGCGCAGGGCGCGTTCGACGCCGACGAGGCGAAGCGGCTCGAGAAGAAAGTCCGCAAGGAGGGAATGGATCTCCAGGACTTCCTGACGGCGATGAAGCAGATCCAGAAGATGGGCCCGCTCGAGGGCCTGCTCGGCCTGCTCCCCGGCGTGAACATGAAGGCGCTCAAGCAGGCGAAGACCGACCCGCGCCGCATGCGTCACCTCGAGGCCATCGTGCTCTCCATGACACCCGAGGAACGGAGGCAGCCGTCCATCATCAACGGCTCGCGACGCGCACGGATCGCGAAGGGCGCGGGACGGCCGATCAGCGAGGTGAACAGGCTGCTCGACCAGTTCCGCGACATGCAGAAGATGATGAAGCGCATGGCGAAAGGCGGCGTGAGATAGGGGTCGGGAGTCAGGAGTCAGGAGTCAGGGGGGATCAGGTCGAGGGTTACAGGAGATGACTGCCCTACAACCGGGCACCCGGTGTCGAGCAGTTGTCTCCTGAAACCTCAACCCCGACACCCCCTGACTCCTGATTCCTGACTCCTGACTCCTTTTCTAAACCCGCCGCACCGCTAGATTTCGCCTCCACCAGGTGCGCCCCGGAATGTCCGGAGGCCGCGATGAGCCTGGAGCAGCACCCTGAACCTCCTAACGAGGACCGTCTCATGGCAGTACGAATTCGCCTCCGGCGCGTTGGCCGGAAAAAGACCCCGTTGTACCGTATCGTCGTCGCTGAGAGCACGAGCCCTCGCGATGGGAAGTTCATCGAGATCATCGGCCAGTACGCTCCGCGCCTGTCGGCGGATGCGGTGAAGATCGACAGCGCTCGCGCGCACCACTGGCTCGACAACGGCGCTCAGCCATCGGACACCGTACGCTCGCTCCTTCGGCGCGCCGGCGTGCTCAAGCAGCGCCACGAGGCTCGCCTCGCGCGCAAGCTGCAGTCGAAGGCCGTACCGGTCGCCGAGTAACGCGACCAGGACACTCCATCGCGCAGTGACCACGCGCGAAGATCTGGTCATCGTCGGCCGCGTGCGTCGCCCGCACGGTGTGCGCGGAGAATTGGTGGTCGAGCTGATGACGGACGAGCCGGATGTGGTCTACGCATCCGGCCGTCGTGTTTTCGGCGGGACGGTCGACGGCGACGCCGGCGAGGACGCGCCCACGCTCACCGTCAGCGAGTCGCGTCCCTTCAAGGACGGCCTCCTCGTGCAGTTTCGCGAGATCGGCGATCGCAACCAGGCGGCGATGTGGAACGGGCGACACCTGCTCGTGCCGGAGAACGAGCTCGCTCCGCTCGAGGAAGGCGAGGTCTACGTCCACGAGCTCAAGGGGATGACGGTGGAGCTCTCGTCAGGCGAGGTCGTGGGGACGGTGGCCGATGTCTTCGAGGTTCCCCAGGGCCTCCTGCTCGACGTCGCGCGCAAGGGCGGCACGGTACTCGTCCCGTACTCCGATGAGATCGTGATCGACGTCGACCGCGACCAGCGTGTCGTGCGCATCGATCCGCCGGCGGGGCTGCTCGAGTGACGCTTCGCGTCAACATCGTCACGATCTTTCCGGAGTTCTTCGCGACGCCGCTCTCGTTGAGCATCCCGGCTCGGGCGGCGCAGGCCGGATCGGTCCAGTATCGCATCGTCGATCTTCGAGACTTCACGCACGATCGCCATCGGACGGTGGACGACTATCCATATGGCGGCGGACCGGGGATGGTGATGAAGCCGGAGCCCTTCTTCGAGGCCGTCGACGCGCTCGCCGTCACCGCCCCGATCGTTCTCGTCTCGGCGCGCGGGGCGCCATTCACGCAGGCGGACGCACGACGCTACGCGGCCGGGAGTGAGCTGACCATCCTGTGCGGGCATTACAAGGACGTGGACCAGCGCGTGGCCGATCACCTGGCCACCGAGGAAGTGTCGTTAGGGGACTTCGTGCTCAGCGGAGGCGAGCCGGCCGCGCTCGCCATCGTCGACGCGACGGTGCGGCTGCTCGCGGGGGCAATGTCCGACCATGAGAGCGCCTACACCGACTCGCACTGGGAGGACGGGCTGAGCGCGCCGAGCTACACCCGTCCGCCGGTGTATCGTGGTTTCTCCGTTCCGGACGTGCTCCTCTCGGGCGATCACGCCCGCATCGCCGCCTGGAGGCGGGCCGAGGCGGAGCGCCTAACGGGGAAGCGGCGCGAGCAGGCGTGAGCCTCAGATCGGTCAACCCGGCCAACGGCGAGCTCCTCGGGACGTTCGAGGAGCACACGTCCAGCGAAGTCGACGCACGTGTGGCGAAGGCCCAAGGGGCCTGGCGCCGGTGGCGCACGACGTCCTTCGCGCAGCGCGCCACCATCATGGTCAGGGCGGCCGAGCTCCTCGAGACGGAGCGTCGTGCGCTCGGCGAGCTGATGACACGCGAGATGGGAAAGCCCGTTCGTGCGGCGATGGAGGAAGCCGCGAAGTGTGCAACCGCCTGTCGATACTACGCCGAGCACGCCGAGCGGCATCTCTCGCGCCGCGACGTTCGCACGGAGGACAAGGAGAGCTTCGTGCTCTTTCAGCCGATCGGGATCGTGCTCGCCGTCATGCCGTGGAATTTCCCGTTCTGGCAGGTCTTTCGTTTCGCCGCGCCCGCGCTGAT
>DASRHU010000214.1:0-4845 GCA_035650335.1 Gemmatimonadaceae bacterium
ATGTCGGCTTCGGCACGGCCGCCAACCAGGCCTCGCGCTCGATTCTCCGTCGCGGCCGCTTTCGCTGCGCTTTCCTGTGCCTCGACCTTTCGCTCCGCCTGCGCCACCACATCGGCTACTCGAACACTGTCCGTTACTCGCGCCGGAGGCGGAGCGGCCACGTCGGCCGCGACCAGGGGCGCCGCGCTCAGCGCCGCCGCCGGCCGTGCCGAGTCCGCCTGACGAGCCACCTCGAGTCGGTGCGCGCGGGGCGCCGGCGCCGCCGCACCACGGCCCGGCTCGCCACGAGGTGCGCCCGCATCGACCTCCCGCCTCGGCATGGCAGCCGGCATGGGGGTTGGGGTCACCAAGACTGGAGCCGCCGAGTCGACCACCGCGACCTCGGTCATGGGGCCGGCGTCGGACGCAACGGGGGACGACGTATCGCGGGAGACGGTCAGCGCCACCGCACCGCCGACGATGATCAACGCGATCACGGCCGCGATCCGCTGCCTAACGAACGCCGTGGCGAACGGGCGCCCCGTCCATCGGGAGCCCGTCGATCCCCTCGATCCCGGCGCCACCCGGACCGATGGCACTTGGTCCAGCGCCGTGAGAATTCGCGACGAGGCCGCGATCAGCCCCCGCGCCTCGGCGACGGCGTCGGCGCACCGGACACACGAGGCCACGTGCGCGTCGACCCTCGCCGCCTCCTCGACGCCGAGCGCGCCGTCCAGCCACGCGTGAATCGTCCCTTCGTCAAGATGCTGCATGCGTTCCTCGCGCACTCGCGCGCTGTTGTTCCTCGTATACTTGCACGAGTCGCCGCCGCGCCCGCGACAGTGTCGTTCCGACCGATCCGGGCGACAAGTCCAGGGCCACAGCGATCTCCTCATAGCTCAATCCTTCCTCGCGCATGAGCAGCGCCAGCCGGTCGCGCTCGGCGAGCGCATCGACCGCGCGCCGTGCCATGGCCGCCTCCTGCGCGCGCTCGAGCGACGTCGGCTCCGGATCGACCGGCTCCTCGGCCTTGGCCTGCTCGGCCAGAAGCGTGAGGTGACGCCGGCGTCGCGCGTCCTTCCGTGCTTCGTCGCGGACGAGGTTCGTCGCCACCGCGAACAACCAGGCCCGTTCGTTGTCGATGCGATCCTGGCGGAGGGCGCGCAGAAACGTCTCCTGCGCGACCTCCTCCGCCCAGTCGCGGTCGCCGAGCCGGCGCGTGAGATACCTCACCAGCTGAACGTTGTAGGTTCGAAACAGCCGTTCGACGTCGTCGGTCATTCACTCGAGGGTTGCATCACCACGCCGCCACGATCGCCCCGAGCTCGGAGCCGCTGAGCTGCTCGGCACCATCGGGCGCGACCGCCACGGCGACCTTCGTCCCACACACCAGCACCCGCTCGCCTAACGCGAAGGCGGCCGACAGGTCGGGAATCTCGCGCACCAGGGTGAAGTATGCCTCGGAATAGGCTTTCACCTTGACCACACGAGTCCCTTCCGTGAACCGGGTGTCGGTCCACACGCTGTCACGCAGGGCGAAGGTGCGCGTCCCGACGCGACGCAACGTGATACCCGCGGCCGACGCCTCCGGTGCCGCGGCAGCGGCATCAGCCTGCGTCAGGGTCTGCGCGCCGCGCATGGACGCCGCCGCCTTGGCCTCCTCGAAGGCGCGGACGCGGCGCTCCTGCCGGTCCAGACGAGGCGCTCCCGCCGCATTGCCGACTCCTCCGACCTGACCCCGCGCAACCACCGCCCCCGGCTCCAGCACGAGGTACGACGTCAGCTCCGTCGGAATGCCGTAGCGCTCCCCGAGCGCGCGGATCTCATCGTCGATCTCCTGTGATGGACCGTTGCGACGACGCTCCGCGCTCAGATAACCAACACGCTGCGTCGCCCAGAGTCTCGCGACGAACCCGTTCTCACGGTCGCGGTCCGGCAGCTCCGTCTCCGTGGACCAGGACACGCGCCCTTCCGACGATTCCCCCTCGAATCGAACCAGAATGGTGCCACTCCCTTCGTATCGAGCCAGCACGACCAGATCCTGTCCGGCGAAGAGATCGTACGGGCCAGCGGGATGCATCTTCGACAGTCGCGCTCCTTCCACGCGAACGCGAAGATCGGTCGCCACCGGACTCGTCAGGCGCGACGCCACGATGCTCACCGCCCGCTCGACCGACTCATCGGGGCGCACGAAATGCGCGGTACCGCGCCCCTCGAGCGCCAGCCGCTCGAGCAGCGCCACGTTCAGGTCGGCACCCACACCAAAGGTGAAGAGGCGACGGCGCCCGCGCTCCGATCCCGCCTGCTGCGCGATGCGTTCCGGGTCGCGCTCGCCAACCGTCGGCTCGCCGTCGGTCACGAACAGCACCAGCGGCAACCGCCCGTTCTCGGCCGGGAAAGAGAGTGCTTCCTCCAACGCCCCGGAAATGTTCGTCGATCCTTCGGCGCGCAGGCCATCGAGATAGCGCTCGGCGGCCTCGATGTTGGTTCGCGTGGCGAACAGCATCTCGTCGCGGAACGTTCGCACGTCGCTCGAGAAGTCGATCAGCCGGAACCTGTCCCGCGATGACAGGGTGGCCAATAGTTGCTTCCCCGCCTCGCGCGCCTGCTGAATCTTCTTGCCGCTCATCGAGCCGGATACATCGAGCACGAGCGTGACGTCACGTGGCGTCGAGCGCGGCGCGATCGCCGGCGGCGAAAGCGTAATTAGCGCGAAACCGTCCTCGCGACCAGGCGCATGCGACAGGACGCTGATGGCCGCACGGGAACCGCGCCGGATCGGGAGCAGCAACGTCATCTCTCGCGCGCCGCCCGAGAGCGCGACGCGTCCCATGCCGCGCTCTTCCTCGATCTGGACGTCATGTGTCGGAGAGTATGGGCGTCCGTATTGTCCCCGCGGATAACTCAAGCGAAAGCGCAGGCGTCCCTCCGGATCCTTCCGGTCGCGCGCCACATCGGCGGCGGCGTTCGGCTGCGTCCCGCGAAAGTAATCCACGCGAAGCGCATCTCCCTCACGCTCGGCCACCGCATGAAAGCGCACGACGATGCGGCGTGTCTCGCCCGCGGCGATCGGGAAGATCCGCGTGCGCAGCAGCCCATGCCCCATCCACTCCACGAGCGCCGGGTCACGGCTCCGCCTGACGATGTCCTCGTAGATACGACGCGCCTCGTCGGCGCTCATCGTCTCACCGGCGACCAGCTCGCCGTTGATCTCGAGCTTCAGGCCCTCGAAGGCGGCGTTCTTCGGAAGCGGAAAGAGGTAATCGGCTTCACCGACTCCACCGCCTCGGTTGAGGAAGGTCTCCTCCACCTCGTAATGCAGCACGCCATCGCGCAGCTCGACCTCGACATTGCTCGAGCGGCGCTCGATGTCGGGCGGGTCGCGACGACAGCGAACGTCGGGGCACGGTGGCGGACACGGCCGGTTCGGCAGGCAGGGACGCGGGATGATCCGCCCCTGAGCCTGTGCGGCCAGGGGAGACAGGAGGAGCGCGAGAGCGAGAATGGTGCGACGCATTTTGACTTCCGGCTGGTGACGTTATGGAGACGTCACCCGCCCTCCGGCTTGCACACCGGCTGCGCTTTTCGGCCGTCTTCGGGCCCTGAACGGGCTTTGGAACCGCAGAAGGCCGCAGAACGCCGCAGCCAGGCTTGATGAGCCGCAGATGAACGCGGATTACGCAGCTGCCTTCCTCAGTACCTGGAAGGTGCGGTGCGAGATGAAGTTCCCAAAACTTTTGTGAACTGCTGCGTGGAGATAGGCCCGTCACCGGGGCCATCTGCGTATTCTGCGTTCATCTGCGGCTTCAAAAAAGAGGCTGCTGCCTCATGAAGCCTCGCCCCGCCTCTGCTCGCCCGAGCGCGCCACCACGCGCACCGCGAGGAGGTTCTTGTCCGCGCGCCCCAGCACCTTCGTCAGATTCTCGCGGGGGTAGCGCACCGCCCAGCCGAGCGAGAACTCGACGGGCGCCGAGCGCAGCGCGGAACGCTGCAAGCGACCGACGACCTGCTGCACACGCTCGCCATCGGCGTCGGCCAGCAACACCACGAATTCGTCGCCGCCGAGGCGCACCACCGCATCCTCGGCGCGCACATGACGCATGAGGAAGCGCGCCATCTTCACCAGCGCGCGATCACCCGCCTGATGGCCAAAGCGGTCGTTGAACTGCTTGAAGTGGTCGATGTCGATGATGATGCACCCCCACGCCTCCCCAGGACGCGAGCTTGCGCGACGCTCGACCGTCGTGAGGAAGCGGCGGTTGTAGCACCCGGTCAGTGGGTCGCGCAGGCTTTGCTGCACGAGATCGTCGGCGGCTCGCTTCCGCGCGGTGATGTCGACGATCACCCCGTAATAGAAGACGCGGCCGGCCGCTTCGTCGTGTGCCGCGTACGTCGTGTTGAGGACAGTGCGCGCCGTACCGTCCACACGACGGAGCTCGAGCTCGACCTCGAGCGCGTATCCCTCACGATCGACGACCTCGAGAACCCGCGGCCCCTGGGCGGGGTCAATGAGGAATTCGTTCACACTTCTCGTGCGCAGCACCTCCATCGACTCCAGGCCGAGCAGTTCCAGCAGCGCAGGATTGCCGTCGATGAACGCGCCCTCGGGCGTCGTGATGTACATGCCGACACGCACGTGGCGGACGAATTCGCGAAGCGTATCGGCGTCGCTGAGGGTCGGGGTCCGTGCGCGCGGCTTCATGTCGAGGTCCCTCCATTCGAGCTCGCGGGCGCCGGCGGGGCTGCCGGCTCCTCCGCCTTGCGGACCGCCGTCGTTTCATCGACGACCACGAGCCTGCGATCGAGCTGTCGCATCATCGAGCAGAAGGCCTGGGCAACATCCGGGTCGAACTCCGTTCCGGCACG
>DASRHU010000215.1:0-23575 GCA_035650335.1 Gemmatimonadaceae bacterium
TCGTCGTGCTCGTCCTGCTGGCGGTGATGTTCTTCTAGAGCTTGGGCAGCGTCACGCCCTGTTGCTTCTGGTACTTGCCGGCCTTGTCCTTGTACGACACCTCCGGCTCCTCATCGCCCTCGAAGAACAGCACCTGCGCGATCCCTTCGTTCGCGTAGATCTTCGCCGGTAGCGGCGTGGTGTTGGAGATCTCGAGCGTCACGTACCCTTCCCACTCCGGCTCGAAGGGCGTGACGTTCGTGATGATGCCGCACCGCGCGTACGTCGATTTGCCGACGCACACCGTCATCACCTGTCGCGGGATCCGGAAATACTCGACCGAGCGAGCGAGGGCGAACGAGTTCGGGGGCACGATGCAGACATCGCCCTCGAATTCGACGAATGAGCGCGGATCGAACGCCTTCGGATCGACGACTGAGCTCAGCACGTTCGTGAAGATCCGGAACTCGCGGGCGACTCGCATGTCGTACCCGTAGGAGCTGACGCCGTAGGAAATCACCCCCTGCCGGACCTGGCGATCCTCGAAGGGCTCGATCATACCGTGCTCGCGCGCCATGCGGCGAATCCAGCGGTCCGACTTGATGGACATCTGATAATGGACTTTAAGAGGTGGGAGAGCGCGGCGATCTGACCGTCGCCGGCATCACGGGCGCGGGGAATGATAACGCCGAGAGACGAATGCGGAATGCGGAACGCGGAATACGGCCGCCTGTGGTGCGCGGCCCGCCGTTGGCTCACAATCCGCGTTCCGCATTCCGCGTTCGTCCGTCCCTTCCATCGTCTTTCCGCCCCGAATATTATTCGCTGACTGGAGAACGTGAAAAATTTCACGAAGTCCGGAGACTAATGTCGCGCACGTACTTGCCGATCCTCCTGCTCATGGGATTCGTCGTCCTCAACGCGATTCTCATGATAGGACTCTCCCACCTGACCATGCGCTCCCGGCCCACGCCGGTGAAGCAGGCACCGTATGAGTCCGGCATCCCCGCGCTCGGTGATGCGCGCGAGCGATTCTCCGTGAAGTTCTACATGGTCGCGATGCTCTTCATCATCTTCGACATCGAGACCGTCTTTCTCATCCCGTGGGGCGCATACTTCAAGCAGCTCAGCTGCGCCGTGCCGCTGGCCAACGGGGTGTGCCCCACGGGACAGGTGTCGTTCTTCGGGCTCGGCGAGATGCTCGTCTTCATGGCGATCCTTCTCGTCGGCTTCGTCTACGTCTGGAAGAAGGGAGCGCTGCAATGGGATTGAGCCCACGTCCCGAGCCACGCTCGGTGGAAGCGACGGGCGGTGAGAACTGGGTCACGACGCGGCTCGATTCGCTCGTGAACTGGGCGCGCAAGAACTCGCTCTGGCCGATGCCCTTTGGCACGGCGTGCTGCGCGATCGAGTTCATGGCGACTGCCGCCAGCAAATACGACCTCGCGCGATTCGGCATGGAGCGCATGAGCTTCTCGCCGCGGCAGGCGGACGTGCTCATCTGCGCGGGTCGCGTGCCGTTCAAGCTCGCGCCGGTTCTGCGACGCATCTGGCAACAGATGCCTCAGCCGAAATGGTGCATTTCGATGGGCGCGTGTGCCTCGTCCGGCGGGATGTTCGACAACTACGCGGTCGTGCAGGGGATCGACACGATCATCCCGGTGGATGTGTACGTTCCCGGATGTCCGCCGCGTCCAGAAGGCCTGATGTACGGCGTCCTGCTGCTCCAGGAGAAGGTGAAGCACGAGCACATGGGCGACGAAGCGATCCGGCGCGAGATGGAGCCGGATCCGAAGAGCGGACTCTACATTCCCCCCGCGGCCATCGACGAGCTGTCGGAGCCGTTCGGCAACTCCGTTCACCAGACGCGCTCCGGATTGTGACCTCGAGCCCGCCGGTCGCTCGCGGCGGTGACGCCACCGGCGCGGCGCCTGTGACACCGCACAACGTTCCTCGCGAAGGCGCTCCGGCGAATCCCACCGCCGCCGCGCTGCGCGAGCGGTTCGGCGATTCCATCCGCCGCGTCGACGTCATCTGGGGCGAGACGACGGTCTACGTCGCCCGCGAGCGCGTGCTCGAGATCGTGCGCTGGCTGCACGATGATCCGGAGCAGCAATACGACTATCTCTCCGATGTCACCGCCGTCGAGTTCCGTGATCCCGAACGGCCCCTCGAAGTGGTATGGCACCTCCGGTCACTCCCGCGACGGCGGTTCCTTCGACTGAAGGTCGAGTTGGCGAAAGGCGCGCCGCTCGAGGTGCAGAGTGTGTGGCCGGTGTATCGTGGCGCGGATTGGCTCGAGCGCGAGTGCTACGACATGTTCGGCATTCGCTTCACCGGTCATCCCGATCTGCGCCGCATCCTCATGTGGGAGCAGTATCGGGAAGGCTTCCCACTCCGAAAGGACTTTCCGCTGCGCGGCCGCTTCTCACGCGCCGAGCAGCTTCGCCAGGCGTTGGCGGCGAATCCGGAGGCGCGGTACTCGATGGAGGAGCTGTCGATCGCTGATGCCTTCGAGGACTTGCCTGACGACATGCGTCAGCGGCTGCGCGCTGGGGAACGTACGGGAGAATAGATGGCGACGACGAAGCGTACTGTCGACGTGGCACTCGCCACCAGCGGTCTCGATGCCCGCGGCCGTCCGGTTCGCACACCGTTGGTCACGGATGCGAGCGGAACGGCGATCGCGCTCGAGGAGCCACCGATGCTCGAGCCCGAGCTCGGCGGCGAGCACATGCTGATCAACATCGGACCGCAGCATCCCGCGACCCACGGTGTCCTTCGCCTCGTGCTCGAGCTCGACGGCGAAACGGTCGTGCGGTGCATTCCACACGTCGGATACCTGCACTGCGGTTTCGAGAAGATCGGCGAGTACCGGCAGTACAATCAGATCATCCCCTGGACGGATCGGGAGGACTACCTCAACTCGATCGGGAATAACGTCGCGTTCGCCATTGGCGCCGAGCGTCTCTTCGGGATCGAGATTACGCCGCGGTGCACGGTGCTTCGGGTCATCGCCGCCGAGCTGTCGCGCATCATCTCGCACCTCGTGTGGCTCGGCACGACGTGTATCGACATTGGAGCGTTCACGCCGTTCCTCTGGTCGTTCCAGGAGCGCGAGAACGTCTACAAGCTGCTCGAGTCGTGGGTGGGGGCGCGCCTGACGACGACGGCGACGCGCGTCGGCGGGATGGCGGCCGACATCCCCGACGGCTGGATGGAAGGCCTTCGCGCCTTCATCGCGCACTTCCCGAAGACGATCGATGAAGTCGACCGCATGCTCACGAAGAACGCGATCTGGGTCGGCCGCACCGTCGGACTCGGGGCGATGACGGCCGAGGAGGCGACGAACTACGGATTGTCCGGACCGATGCTGCGCGCGTCTGGCGTCGAGTACGATGTGCGCAAGGATTTTCCGTATCTGGATTACGAGACGTACGACTTCGACGTCCCCGTCGGGACGAATGGGGACGTGTATGACCGGTTCCTGGTTCGCATGGAGGAGCTGCGTCAGTCGGTGCGCATTCTCGAGCAAGCCGCCGACCGGCTTCCCGATGGCCCGGTGAACGTGGACGACCACCGCGTCGTGCTTCCGCCGAAGTCGAAGGCGATGAGCGACATGGAGTCGATGATCCATCACTTCAAGCAGGTGATGGAAGGCCCTCGGCCGCCGGTCGGCGAGAGCTACGTGGCGGTCGAGAGTCCGAAGGGCGAGAAGGGGTACTACATGGTGTCCGACGGAACGTCGAAGCCGGTGCGCTGGCGCATCCGTCCGCCGTCGTTCGTGAACCTGTCGGCGATCCCGAAGATGGTCGAGGGGCATCTGCTCTCCGACGTCATCGCGATCAACGCGAGCATCGACATCGTCATGGGAGAAATCGACCGGTGAGCGGCGGCGAGATGGGCGCCGTCCACGCCGAGTCCCACGCGGGCCACGGCGGCGCCGGCCACCCGCACCGCGAAGAGTACCGGCCGGTGTTCACCGGCGCGGTCCGCGCGGAGCTCGACTCGGTGATGACGCGGTATCCGACGAAGATGGCTGCGCTCCTCCCGGCCTTGTGGATGGTGCAGCGCGAGCGCGGCTGGGTGAGCGAAGACGCGATGACCGAGGTCGCGCAGGTGCTCGACCTGACGCCGGCGTACGTGAAGGGTGTCGTCACGTTCTACACGATGTACCACCAGCATCCCGTCGGCCGGTACTTCATCCAGGTGTGCACGACCTCGCCGTGCGGCGCGTGCGGCGCGGAAGACGTCGTTCGCGCATTCCTCGAGCACACCGGCACGCGTGAGCTTGGCGTGACATCGCCCGATGGCAAGTTCACGGTGATCGAAGTGGAGTGTCTTGGCGCGTGCGGCTTCGCGACGCCGGTCATGGTCAACGACGAGTTCCACGAATCGGTGACGCCGGATCGTGTCGCCGACATCCTCAGCAAGCTCGAGTAATGGGATTCCCCCATAAGAGCCATCCGAAGGAAACGCCGGTGCTGTCCACGCACTTCGGCGATCCGGAAGCGCGCTCACTTTCCGGCTGGCGGGCGCGCGGCGGGTATCGCGCGCTCGAGCAGGCACTCGGCATGTCGCCGGCGGACATCGTCAACGTCGTGAAGGACTCCGGGCTCCGCGGGCGCGGCGGCGCCGGCTTCCCGACCGGCCTCAAGTGGTCGTTCATGAAGCCGGGCGACGGAAAGCCACATTACCTGTGCTGCAACGCCGATGAGTCGGAGCCGGGCACGTTCAAGGATCGGGAGATCATGCGATGGACGCCGCACGCGCTCATCGAGGGGTGCGCGATCGCCTCGTACGCGATCGGCGCGGAGACGTGCTACATCTACATCCGCGGCGAGTTCACCGAGCCGCTGCGGACCGTCGGCGCCGCGCTCGATGAAGCCTATCGCGACGGGATCCTCGGGAAGAGCGCGATGGGCACCGGGAAGCGCATCGACCTCTACATCCACAAGGGAGCCGGCGCGTACATCTGCGGCGAAGAGACCGCGCTGATGAACTCGATTGAAGGGCGTCGGGGAAATCCGCGCATCAAGCCGCCGTTTCCGGCGGTGGCCGGCGTCTTCGGGCAGCCGACGACGATCAACAACGTCGAAACGCTCGCCGCCGTGCCGCACATCCTGACGAATGGGGCAGAGTGGTACAAGAAGATGTCGTCGTCGAGTCCGAAGAGCACGGGGACGAAGCTCTTTTCGGTGTGCGGCAACATCGCGCGTCCCGGTAATTACGAAGTCGTGATGGGCTTCCCCTTCCGCGAGTTCCTTCACGACATGTGCGGCGGTGCCCGACCGGGGCACACGCTCAAGGCCGTCATACCCGGCGGATCGTCGGTTCCGATCCAGACGATGCCGGAAGCGGAGGCGACGCTGATGGACTACGAGGGGTTCGTCGCCAACGGCTCCATGCTCGGCTCCGGGGGCGTGATCGTCTTCGACGACTCCGTGTGCATGGTGCGCATGATCGCCCGCCTCGCACGCTTTTACGCGCACGAGAGCTGTGCGCAATGCACGCAATGCCGCGAAGGCACCGCGTGGGTCACGAAGATCATGGAGCGCATCGAGCGCGGTGGCGGGACGATGCACGACCTCGATACCCTCCTCGAGCTCTCGGAGAACATGACGGGGAAAACGATCTGCGTGCTCAGCGATTCGTGCGCGGCCCCGGTGGTGTCGGGGATTCAGAAGTTCCGCCACGAGTTCGAGGCGCACATCACCGGGAAGCGGTGCCCCATGCGCAGCGCGGCGGCCGCCTGATGAGCGGCGCGAAGACGATCACCCTGACGATCGAGGGTCGTCAGGTGAGCGTGCCGGAGGGCACGTCGATTCTCGAGGCGGCGAAGGCGGCGGGCGTACTCGTGCCGCACTATTGCTACCATCCCGGACTTCCCGTCGCCGGCGTGTGCCGGATGTGTCTCGTCGAGGTCGAGAAAGCGCCGAAGCTCGCGCCCGCCTGCGCCACGGCCGTCGCCGAGGGACAGGTCGTGCACGTGCACTCCGGAAAGGCCATGGAGGCACGGAAAGGCGTCCTCGAGTTCCTGCTGATCAATCATCCGCTCGACTGCCCGATTTGCGATCAAGCGGGCGAGTGCGAGCTCCAGGACTATACCTTCGCCGAAGGGCGCTCCCAGGGACGGCTCGTCGAGCCGAAGCGTTTCAATCCCGTCGAGGACTTCGGCGGCGATGTGCTGTACGTGACCAACCGCTGCATCCTGTGCACACGGTGCGTGCGATTCATGGATGACGTGGCGCAGGAGCCCGTCCTGAACGTGAGCGAGCGGGGCGATCGCGCGGTCATCGGAAAGTTCGAGGGGCAGGATCTCACGCATCCCTGGTCGGGAAACGTGGTCGACCTCTGTCCCGTGGGAGCGCTGTTGTCGAAGGACTTCCTCAACAAGGCGCGCGCGTGGGAGCTCGATCGTACCGCGTCGGTGTGCCCGAGCTGTACGCAGGGGTGCAACACGATGGTCGAGACGCGCGATAACGTCGTCGTGCGCCTGCGGCCGCGCTCGAACGAGGATGTCAACAAGTACTTCATGTGTGATCATGGGCGTCTGAACTACCGCTGGATGAATCGCCCCGACCGACTCGAGGCCCCGCTCGTGAGGCAGGGCGACCGTCTCGTCGCCACCGAATGGGAAGGCGCGATCGCGGCCGCCGCGCGAGCGCTCTCGGGGAAGCGCGTCCACGCCGTGGTCTCGCCCTCGCTGTCGAACGAGGCGCTGTTCCTCGTGTCGCGCATTCTCGAGCGCACGCAGGGGACGGGTGCATTTCGGGTGGAGCGTGGCGGCGAAGCACCGCTGCCCGGCGTGGAGGACCTTGCGCTGCGCGCCGATCGCGCAGCCAACGTCGTCGGAGCGGAAATGTTCGGCTTCCAGCGCTCGGAAACACCACTCGCCGGACTGCGCGGCGGCGATGCGCTGCTCGTCGTCGACGCCGACCCATCGGTGCTCGACGCGAACGATCTCAGCCGCGCGGGAGCAGTGGTGGTCGTCGGCACCACGCTTCCCGAAGCCCTGCGAATGGCGGACGCCGTGCTGCCCATCGCCAACATGGTCGAGGAGGAAGGAACGTTCACCAATCTTCGTGGGCGGGTGCAGCGCTTCCTTCAGGCGCGAGCGGCGCCAGGCATGGCGCGCCCGAGCTGGTGGGCGTTAGGCGACCTGCTCGCCGGCATGGGCGAGCGCGGGAATTACCTGCTCGCCAGCGCCGTCTTCGATGCACTCGCCGCGGCGCGTAGCGAGTTCGGCGGCATGTCGTACGATTCGCTCGGCCTGCGCGGACTTCCCGTCCTGACGCCCTCGCCGGTGGCGCGATGAGCTCCTGGCTCGTACTGACCCTCCTGCAGGCCGCCAACCCGCAGCTGCCGCCGGCGTCGACCTCCGTGTTCGTGATCGCGACGGTCATCAAGATGATCGTCGTGTTCACCATCCTCATGGTCGGCGTCGCGCTGCTCACGCTCGCCGAGCGGAAGATCTCGGCCTGGATCCAGGATCGGCATGGACCGAACCGCGTCGGCCCGCACGGGCTGCTCCAGCCGGCGGCGGACGGGCTGAAGAACATCATGAAGGAGGAGACGTACCCGGAGAAGGCGAACATCGCGCTGTTCGTGCTCGCTCCGGCGATCGCGTTCATCCCGGCGATGCTCACCTTCGCCGTCATCCCGTTCGCGTCTCCGCTTCCGCTTCCCGGCGTCGGGCTGATCGAGATGGTCGTGGCGCCACTTCCCATCGGATTCCTCTACATCCTCGCGCTCACCTCGCTCGGCGTGTACGGCATCGTGCTCGCGGGATGGGCGTCGAACAACAAGTATTCGCTGCTGGGCGGGCTTCGCTCGAGCGCGCAGATGGTGTCGTACGAGATCGCGATGGGGCTGTCCACGGTGGCGGTACTGCTCGTCGCCGGCAACGTGGCGCTCAACGACATCATCTGGCAGCAGGCGACCACCGTCTGGAACTTCTTCGGCCTGACGATCGCGTTCCTCATTTTTCTGATCGCGGCGTTCGCCGAGACGAACCGCCTGCCGTTCGATCTGCCGGAAGCCGAGTCGGAGCTGATCGCCGGCTACCACACGGAGTACAGCGCGATGAAGTTCTCGCTGTTCTTCATCGCCGAGTACTCCAACATGGTCACCGCCAGCGCGCTGCTGGTAACGCTTTTCTTCGGCGGGTGGGACATCCCGTTCACGCTCTGGGACAACATGGCGCCGTGGTCGGTGTGGAAGACCGTGCTCACGGGGCTCGTGTTCGCCGGAAAAGTCCTGTTCTTCCTGTTCTTCTACATGTGGATCCGGTGGACCTTGCCGCGGTTCCGATACGACCAGCTCATGTCGCTCGGATGGCGCGTGCTGCTTCCGATTTCTCTCGCGTACATCGTGCTCATCGCGACCGCGCTGCTGATTCTCGATCTGCTCGGGATCAGACCCGGGGCGATGCATGGGACGATTCTCGGTGTCGTCAACCTCGCGGCGGCCGGCGTGCTCTTCCTCGTCCTCGACAGCGGACGCGTCATTAGCCCCGCATCGCGGCGCGTCCGCGAAGACGAGCTGCGACGGCTGCGCGCGCGCCGCGAGCGGTCTCCGCTCGCTGTTCCAGGAGGAGGCGACTGATGGCAATCGGCGTGAAGGTCGTCAGCCGACCGATCGAACAGGTGAGCTACATGCGCGCCACGCTGAAGGGCATGGCGCTCACCTTCAAGCACCTCGTCAACCCGCACAAGGTGACGACGCAGTATCCCGAGGAAAAGGAGCCGATCTCGCGACGGTGGCGCGGCACGCACCGCATGCTCACCGACGAGACCGGCAAGGCGAAGTGCGTCGCGTGCGGGCTGTGCCCGCAGATTTGTCCGGCGAACTGCATCAAGCTCGTACCGGGGGAAGACGAGGAAGGGAATCGCTATCCGCTCGTGTACGAGATCGATGAGTTCCGGTGCATCTTCTGTGGCTACTGTCAGGAGGTGTGCCCCGAGGAAGCGATTCACGTGGGGCGGCATTACGAGAACGCGGAATACAGTCGCGCCGGGTTCGTCTATGACCTGGAGCGCCTGACGGCGCAGACACACCCGGTCTGTGAGATGTGGGATCCCGCCGATCCGAAAGGCGAGTAATGAGCCTGTTCTACACGTTCCATTTCTACCTCTTCGGCGTCATCGCGATCGCCTGCGCGGTGCTCTTCGTGACGCGCAAGAGTCCCGTCGCCGCCGCGCTCTGGCTCGTGAACACCATGTTCTGCCTGGCGGCGCTGTACGTGATGATGGATGCGCAGTTCATCGGCGCCATTCAGGTACTGGTGTACGCCGGCGCGATCATGGTGGTCTTCCTCTTCGTCGTCATGCTCCTCAACCTGGGGCATGCGTCCGAGGTCACGGACATCGTCTCGCGAAAAACGAGGCTGGCGGCCGCGCTCGTCGGGCTGATCCTCCTGGCGGAGGTGGTGGTCCTCTGGAAGGGTGACGTGAAGCCTCCGCCGGCGGCCACCCATCAGCTCGAGCCGGGCGTCATCAATCAGGTCGCGGCGCCGCTGTTCCGGGAGTATCTGCTCGCGTTCGAGATCACCAGCGTCCTCCTGCTCGCCGCGATCGTTGGCGCGGTCGTCCTCGCTCGGCGGAGGACCGCGTGATTCAGGAAGCGCTCTTCTTCTCCGCCGTTCTGTTCATTATCGGCGTGGCGGGCGTGCTCACCCGTCGCAACGCGATCATCATCTTCATGTGCGTCGAGCTCATGCTCAACGCCGTGAACCTGTCGTTCGTCGCGCTGTCGCAGCTCTACGGGATCGCCGGGCAGGTGTTCGTCATCTTCGTGATGACCGTGGCCGCCGCGGAGGCGGCGGTCGGGCTGGCGATCATCATCAGCATCTTCAGGCACCACGAGAACGTGGACCTCCGCAACATCAACCTGCTCAAAGGGTGATGCTTCTCCAGGAAGTCGCCACGGCGGCTCACCCCCTGAGCGACACCATCGCGCAGTGGATGTGGCTGCTTCCGGTCCTGCCACTCGCGGGGTTCGTGATCAACGGCGCGCTTGCGCTCTTCTCGGGGTACCATCGCGGACCGGCCGATCCGGCCGCCGCTTCGCACGATCACGGGACCACGCCCGGTCACGCGCACGATGACGCGGCACATGCCGCGGCGCACGCCGAGCACGCGAGCCCTCCGCGCCATCGGTTCGCCGGACTGGTCAGCGTCATCGGCCCGGCCGTGCTCTTTGCCGCGTTCGGCCTCGCCGTCGCGATCTTCGGCGCGATGTCGAGCACGGCGCATCTCGAGCAGCCGTTCGTGCAGCGGTACTTCTCGTGGATGCCCGCGGGGGAGCTCCAGATCGACGCCGCGTTTCAGCTCGATCAGCTGTCGATGATCATGGTGCTGGTGATTACCGGCGTCGGGGCGCTCATCCATCTGTTCAGCGTCGGGTACATGCGGGACGACCCCGGGTATCCGCGCTTCTTCGCGTATCTGAACCTGTTCGTCTTCTTCATGCTCGTGCTCGTCCTCGGCGCGAGCTATCCGGTGATGTTCATCGGGTGGGAGGGGGTCGGACTGTGCTCCTACCTGCTCATCGGATTCTGGTTCAGCGACAAGGCGAACGCCGACGCCGGCAAGAAGGCCTTTATCGTCAATCGCATCGGCGACTTCGGCTTTCTCATCGCCATGTTCCTGCTGTACGCGAACATCGTGTCGCTCGATTTTGTCGGGATCTCGCAGCGGGCCGGCGATCTCGCGCCGTCCATCGTCACCGCGATCTGCCTCTTCTTCTTCCTCGGCTGCGCCGGGAAAAGCGCGCAGATCCCGCTCTACGTGTGGCTGCCGGACGCGATGGCCGGCCCGACGCCGGTCTCCGCGCTCATCCACGCGGCGACGATGGTCACGGCTGGCGTCTATCTGATCGCGCGCAGCGCGGTGCTCTTTGCGCTCTCGCCGGTCGCGAGCCTCACAGTGGTCGTCGTCGGCGCGCTGACCGCACTCCTCGCGGCGACGATCGGCCTCAAGCAATGGGACATCAAGAAAGTCCTCGCCTATTCGACGGTTTCCCAGCTCGGATACATGTTCGTCGGGGTCGGTGTCGGGGCCTATGCCGCCGGGATTTTTCACCTCGTGACGCACGCGTTCTTCAAGGCGCTGCTGTTCCTCGGTTCGGGATCGGTCATCTTCGCGATGCATCGGGCGTATCACGCCACGCGCTCGCACGCCGATGCGCAGGACATGCGCAACATGGGTGGTCTCCGTCGGTTCCTGCCGTGGACGTTCGCGCTGATGTGGATCGCGACGCTCGCGATCGCCGGCATCCCGCCGCTCTCCGGCTTCTTCTCGAAGGATGAGATCCTGGCGGGCGTGTTCGCACGCGCCGGACATTCCGAGCTGGCCGAGGCGAGCTGGTTAGGCATCCCCGGCGGGCCGCTCTTGTACGCCGTGTACGGGATCGGACTGTTCACCGCGCTGCTCACCGCGATCTACATGACGCGGATGATGATCTACACCTTCCACGGTCCCAACCGCACCGGCGACGCGGAGCAGAAGCATCTCGGCGAGGCACCGTGGGTCATGACGTTGCCACTCGTCGTCCTGGGCGTGCTGAGCGCCATCGGGGGCTGGCTCAACATCCCCGAGCTGTTTGCCTTCCTCGGGCCGCCGCAGTGGCTCCACCACTGGCTCGATCCGGTCGTCGGCGCTCCGACCCTTCGCGTCGCGGGCGGTGAACCCGCGCACCTCGAGCCTCGCACGGAGTACGCCCTCATCGGTGCGGCGGTGGCCATCGCCGTCGCCGGCATTCTGTTCGCCGTCGCGCGCCTGAGGCCGTCCCGTCTCGTGCCGAAGGAGCAGGCGGTGCCGGAGCATGGCTTCGGCCGCGTGCTCGCCAACAAGTGGTACGTCGATGAGCTGTACGACCGCGTCATCGTGCGTCCGGTGGTCGGTGTGTCGCGACGTCTGCTGTGGACGGTGACCGACACGTGGCTCATCGATGGCCTGATCGTCAACGGCAGCGCGAAGCTCATGACCTTCTTCGGTCGCATCGGCTCGTTCCTTCAGACCGGAAGCGTCAGCACGTACGCGTGGGCGATCGTCCTCGGCGTCCTGGTGGTCCTCGGCGCCTTCACTTTTCGTTAGGCCATGCGCGACTTCCTTGCCGGGATCGGCTACGGTGACTGGGTGCTCCCCGCGCTGCTGGTCATCCCGATCGCCGGAGCGATCCTCATTTACGTCGCCCGGATCGGCCGGGGACGCGGTGACGACATCGCGGCAGGCGGGAGTGCGCGCGTCATCGCCCTCGTGACGCTCGTCGCTGAATTCCTCGTCTCGGCCGGGCTGTGGTGGACGTTCGATACCTCGCTCAGCACCTGGCAGAACGTCGTGATGAAGCCGTGGATCCCCGAGTGGGGCGCGAACTTCATCGTGGGCATCGACGGGATCTCCCTGATGATGATCCTGTTGACGACCTTCATCATGCCGCTCGCCGTGCTGGGAAGCTGGACCAGCGTGCGCGAGAAGCTTCCGGCCTACTACGCGTTGCTCCTCGTCCTCACCACGGGGATGATCGGCGTCTTCGTCGCGCTCGATCTCCTGCTGTTCTACGTGATGTGGGAGGTCATGCTGGTGCCGATGTACTTCATCATCGGGATCTGGGGCGGCGAGCGGCGCCTCTACGCCAGCATCAAGTTCTTCCTGTACACCATGGTCGGCTCGCTGCTGATGCTGGTCGCGATCCTGTACCTGTGGATTCAGACCTGGCAGGCCGGCGCGCCCACCTTCAGCTACGACACGTACCTCCGCACGATCGACGTGAGCCGTACCGTCGGACTGCTGCTCTTCGGCGCCTTCTTCCTCGCGTTCGCGGTGAAGGTGCCGATGTTCCCGTTCCATACCTGGCTCCCCGATGCCCACGTCGAAGCGCCGACCGCGGGCTCGGTGATCCTCGCCGGCATCATGCTGAAGATGGGGACGTACGGCTTCTTGCGGTTCGCGATGCCGCTGTTCCCGGATGCCGTGCTGACACCGGTCGTGCGCACGACCATGCTCGCGCTCGCCGTCATCGGCATCATCTACGGCGCGCTGGTGGCGATGGTCCAGCCCGACTTCAAGAAGCTCGTCGCGTACTCGTCGGTGAGTCACCTCGGCTTCGTCATGCTCGGCATCCTCGCCCTGACGCTCGAGAGCGTTCAGGGCGCGCTGATGGTGATGATCAACCACGGCATCTCGACGGGCGCGCTCTTCTTTCTGATCGGCATGATCTACGAGCGACGCCACAGCCGCCTGATCGACGCCTACGGCGGCATCGCGCGCGTCGTGCCGCTCTTCGCGGCGATGCTGACCATCGTGTCACTGAGCTCGATCGGACTGCCATCGACGAACGGATTCGTCGGGGAATTTCTCGTGCTGGTCGGGAGCTTCCGCACCCAGCCCATCTGGACCCTCATCGCGACCACCGGTGTCATCTTCGCGGCGGCGTATCTGCTCTGGGCCATTCAGCGGATTCTCTTCCAGCGGGTCACGCACCCCGACAACGAACGCCTCACCGACCTGAATCTGCGCGAAGGGATCATCATGGCGGCGCTCGTCATTCCGATCTTCTGGATCGGCATCTATCCCAAGCCGATCCTCGACCGGATGGAGCGGTCGGCGGCCGCCTTCCTCACGCTGGTGACCGAAAGCCGGCCCGCGGCGGGAGCGCCTTCGGGTGAATAGCATGCGCTTCGATCTTTCGCGCCCGTTCGATCTCACCTTCGCGCTTGCGCCGGATCTCCTGCTGATGGCCGGTGCGATGATCCTGCTCCTGGCGACGGCCTGGGGCGCCGAAACGCCGCAGCGACAGCGCGCCGTCGGGCGCTGGAGCATCGTGCTCTGTGTGCTCACGCTCGCCGGTGTCATCTACATGTGGGTCGCCGGTCACACCGCCGCACGGGGCGTCGTCGCGGTCGATGCGTTCCGGTGGGCGACCGACGTTCTGGTGCTGCTCGGCGCGATCCTGGCGATCGCGATGTCGATGGACTACCTCGAGCGCGAGCGCATCGACATCGCCGAGGCGCACGTCCTGATTCTGTTCGCGACGGCGGGCATGATGCTGCTGGCGGCGGCGCGCGATCTCATGATCGTGTTCCTCGGCATCGAGCTCATGTCGATCGCCGTGTACGTACTCGCGGGACTGAATCGGCGGAGCCTCCGCTCGGCGGAAGCCGCGCTGAAGTACTTCTTGCTGGGCGCGTTCTCCACCGGATTCCTGTTGTACGGCATCGCGCTCGTCTTCGGCGCGACGGGAAGCACCAACATCGCCGACATCGGAGCGGCGGTGCTCGAGCGAGACCTCGCGACGAACCCGATGCTTCTCGCCGGCGTGGGGCTGCTGATCGTCGGGCTGGGATTCAAGGTCGCGGCCGCGCCGTTCCACATGTGGACGCCCGACGTGTACGAGGGTGCCCCGACGCCAATGACCGCGTTCATGGCCGCCGCGGTCAAGGCAGCCGCGTTCGCCACGTTTCTCCGGATGTGGATGGAGGCGTTCCCATACCTGAACCTCGCCTGGCACAAGCCGCTCTGGTATCTGGCGGTGGTGACCATGGTCGTGGGAAACGTCGTGGCGCTCATGCAGAAGAACGTCAAGCGCATGCTCGCGTATTCCAGTATCGCGCACGCCGGGTATCTGCTCGTCGCGGTCGTGGTCAGCAACTTCGAGGGCGCGTCGGCGTTCCTTTTCTATGTATTTGCGTACACGCTCGCGACGATGGGGGCGTTCGCCGTCGTAATGGCGCTGGCGCAAACGGGTGAGCGCGGGCAGCAAATCGAGGATTACGCGGGGCTGTGGCGGGTGCGACCCGGGCTGGCCATCGCGATGGCCGTGTTCATGCTCGCGCTCCTCGGGTTCCCGATATTCGGCGGCATGGGGTTCTTCGCGAAGTGGTACGTGATCCAGGCGGCGCTCCGTCCCCCGTCGCAGCCGAAGCTCGCGGTCTGGCTTGTGCTGACGAGTGTGGTGTCGGCAGGGTACTACCTGTACGTGGTGATGGTGATGTTCATGAAGGCGCGGCCGGCGGACGCACCAGCGCCCTTGAAGGTGCCCGGGATGACGCGGTTCGTGATCGCGACGTGCGCGATTGTGCTGCTGGTCGTCGGGATCTGGCCGCGGCCGGTGCTGAGCGTCGCGCGGAGGAGCCTCCCGCAGCTGGTGCACCTCACCGAGGACGTGCCCCGGGCGCCGACGACTCAGCAGTGACGAGTGGCCGCGCTCCGCGGCCGCCGGAGATCCTGCCTCACGAGCGCACACGATGACCAGCATCGCCAGGGAAATCTTCCGGCAATACGACATCCGCGGTATCGTCGGCCGGGATCTGCATCCGGAAACCGCCCGGGCCATCGGGCGCGGCTACGCGGCGTACCTCGAGCAACACGGCATTCGAGGCGCCATCGCCGTCGGTCGCGACAACAGACCGAGCGGGAAGGAGCTGCGCGATTCACTGGTGCGCGGGCTCACGGAATCAGGCCTGGATGTGGTCGACGCCGGCATCGTCCCGACGCCGCTCCTCTACTGGTCGCTGCACAACCTCACCGTCGTCGGCGGCATCCAGATCACCGGCTCGCATAATCCGTCGGAGTACAACGGCTTCAAGCTGAGCGTCGGGAAGGGCAGCCTCCACGGCGAAGAAATCCAGGCGCTGTATCGCATCATCACGTCGGGTAAGCTCCCCAGCGGGCGTGGCACCGTGCGCGAGGAGGCGATCATCGACCGGTACATCGCCGATGTCGTCGCGCGGGTGGGGAAGCTCTCACGACCGCTGAAGGTGGTCGCTGATTGCGGGAATGGCGCGGGGTCTCTGGTCGCGCCACGGTTGCTTCGCGCCATCGGTGCGCAGCTCGTGACGTTGTTCTGCGAGAGCGACGGCACCTTCCCCAACCATCACCCCGATCCCACGGTCGTCGAGAACCTCGAGGACATCATTGCCGCCGTTCGCCGCGATCACGCCGACATTGGGGTCGCCTTCGATGGCGACGCAGACCGCATCGGAGTGATCGATGACGAGGGTGGCATTGTCTGGGGCGATCACGTGCTGATTCTCTACGCGCGCGATGTCCTGCAGCGTACCGGACGCGGGCAGTCGATCATTTTCGACGTGAAATGCTCGCAGGCGCTCCCGGACGCCATCAAGAAAGCGGGGGGCACGCCGGTCATGTGGAAGACGGGGCACTCCCTCATCAAGGAGAAGATGAAGGAGCTCGGTGCTCCGATTGCCGGAGAGATGTCCGGACACATGTTCTTCACCGAAGGATTCTACGGCCACGATGATGCGCTGTACGGTGCCGCCCGCCTGCTTCGCATCCTCGCCGACTCGGGGAAGAGCGTCACGACGCTGCTGGCGGACGTGCCGAAGTTCGTGAGCACGCCGGAGCTTCGTGTCGAGGTTCCCGAGGCGATCAAGTTCGAGCTCGTGGGACGCGCCGTCGATCACTTCTCGTCCCGGTACGACACGGTCGGTGTCGATGGCGTGAGGGTGAACTTCGGAGACGGCTGGGGATTGATCCGCGCTTCGAACACGCAGCCGGTCCTCGTCACCCGCTTCGAGGCTCGTACACCGGAGCGGCTGTCCGCGATTCGCGGGGAAATGGAAGGGTGGCTGCGCACTCAAGGAGTGACGGTCTAGCGTGAAGGCGAGGCGCTGGTGGCTCCTCGCGATCGGAGGAATTGCCCTAGCGCTGCTCGCCGGCCGGGCGCTCTCGGGCGCGTACACCGACTATCGCTGGTACGAGGCGATGGACGCGCTACCGCTGTGGCGCGCGCGCTTCGCGACGGTCACCATGCTGCGCCTCATCTCCGGGTCCGTCGCCACCCTCTTCATTTTCGCCAACCTCTGGGCCGTTCGCCGCACGGTCGTGTCGCTGCGCCTCCCGCGCCGACTCGGCAATCTCGAAATCGCGGAGGAGGTTCCGTCGCGATACCTGCTCGCGGCGACGGCGGGCATCGCTCTGCTGTTCGGCGCACTCGTGACGCTCCCGGCCGAAACGTGGACGAGCTTCGCGCTCTCGCGCATCGGGGTGCCGTTCAACGAGGCGGACCCACATTTCCAGAGCGATCTCGGGTTTTTCGTCTACTGGCTGCCCGTCGAGCGCGAGCTGTTCTATTGGTCGGTGATCGCGGCTCTCCTCGTGACGGTGCTCGTGGTGTTCCTGTACGCGCTCACGCCGAGTCTCCGGTGGGAACGGGGGCGCCTCCACATCTCCAACTACGTACGCCGGCATCTCGTTGTCTTGTGTGCGGTGCTGATCGTGACGTTGGCCTGGAGCCAGCGCCTCGACGCGTTCGATGTGCTGCTCTCGGGAAGCGGAGAGGGCGCCGCGCTGACGCCGGCTGATCTCGACGCTCGCGTGCCCGTCAACCTCGGCCTGTCGGTGGTGACGGTGGTGGTCGCGGCGCTGGTCGCGGTTTTCGGATGGACCGGGCAGGTGCGGATCGCGTTCGCGAGTATCGCCGTCGTCCTGGCGCTGAGCCTCGTGCTCGATCCCATCATCCCGGCGCTGGTCGGTCGTGGAGCGCCTAACGTTGACGCGCGCGCCGAGGCGTACCGCGCGACGCAGTCGCTCTATACGCGCCGGGCGTACGGTGTCGAGCTGGTCCGGACGGCGGAGCCGCGGATGTTGATCCCCGACCGCGCCCGCACCGCGCAGTCCGTCGCCGTGTGGGAGCAGCCAGCGCTGGCCCGGTGGATGTCGCGATCGCGAGAGAGCGAAGGGCTGACGCGTGCGATCGGGATGACCGCGGTGCCCGCGGGGGTCCTCGCCACGGTCGTCAACGCCCCGGGCGATGCGACGAGCGATTCGCTGCCGACCGGCCGGTGGACGCTCGCCTTCGTGCTCGCGTCGAGCGCCGATGCGCGAGGGGATCCCGTTCGTATTCGGGGCGACCAGGGTCGCACCCGAGAGGCGAACGCCATTCCGGAGCCACTCGTCTTTGATGGCGCACGCGGCTACACGGTCATCGCCGACACCGCTGGCTCGCTCGCTGCGCCGTCCCTGGCGACGACGATGGCGCGGCTCGCGCACGCCTGGAGTCTGCAGAACTTTCGACTCCTCGTCAGTGCGCCGCCGCGCCCGACCCCGCGCATCGTCAGGCGACGTGGCGTGCGCGAGCGGGTACGGGCGCTCGCGCCGTTCTTCATGCAAGGGCGCAGCGTGACACCGATCGCCCGGGATGGCCAGCTGCTCTGGGTGCTCGACCTCTACTCGGCCTCGGCGAACTACCCGGTGAGCCAGCATGTGCCGCTCGGGGGAGAGGAATACAGCTACGTGCGCCACGCGGCCACCGCGCTCGTCGACGCATACTCGGGACGCGTAACGCTCGTGGCCGACTCCATCCTCGATCCGATCGCGCGCAGCTGGACGCGGCGGTTCCCGACGCTCTTCACGACGTGGTCGCACGTCCCGCGTGAAATCGCCGCCGCCATGCCGCCCGCGCTCGATGCGGGCTATCTGCAGGCCTTGATTCTTTCGCGACACGGTCGACGGGGCGAGACGCCGCCGCGCGGCGTGCTGCCCTCGGATGAAGGCGCCGATAGCGGGCTCGCGACGCCAGCGTCACCATCGATCGTGTTACCGGTTTCCGAGGAAGCGGCTGCGTGGACGGTCCCGGTGCTGGATGCCGCTGGGGCAGTGCGCGGCATCCTGATCGCCACTGGCGGCAGGAACCGCGGAAGCTACTGGCTTCCCGCACGCGGACAGGCGATTCGCTGGAATGACGTCCTGGATCGGTTGAGGCGGTCGCGCGATTCAGTGCCCGGACGCCCGCGTGACCCCAACGTTCGAGGGGGACGCGTGCGAGTGATTCCGCGGAGCGACGGTCTCGAGTTCGTGCAGTCCGTGTATGCATGGCCGCCGGAAGGGCCGCCCGGTCTGGTTGGCGTGTCGGTCATCGACGGCGACAGCGTGCTCGTCGGCCGGACACTCGCCGATGCGCTCGGCGTCGTCGGCGCCAACCTTCCCGATCTCAATCAGCCGATCACCGATGAGTCGCTTCGCGCGCGCGCCAACCGCTTGTACGACTCGATGCGCGACGCGCTGCAGCGCGGCGACTGGGCCGCATTCGGAGAGGCGTTCGATGCCCTCGGCGCGCTGCTCGGGCGCTCGCCGCGCTAGCTTGCGACCTCCTCCGGCCGTGGATAGCTTGCGGCGCCCGACACCATGACGCACACCGAGCATCTGGAACCGGCCACCGCCGTCATCGCACTCGGCGGCAATGCGCTGGCACCGGCTTCGGCGCGGTCGAGCATTCACGATCAATTCCGTCACACGCGAGCGGCCCTCGGGCCGATCGTGGACCTCGCGCTCGACGGATGGAACTTGTGCGTCGTTCACGGCAACGGACCGCAGGTGGGCGACGAGCTGGTACGAAACGAGCTCGCGCGTCACGAGGTCTCGCCGAATCCTCTCGGTGTCCTCGTGGCCGCGACCGCCGGATGGATTGGCTACATGATCCAGCAGTCGATGGAAAATGCGCTCCGGCGCCACGGGAACGAGCGCGATGTCGCCACGATCATCACGCAGGTGCACGTGTCGCCCGATGATCCCGCGATCATGGAGCCGACGAAATTCATCGGGCACGCGATTCCCGATGAGCGTGCGCAGGCATTGATCGCGGAGGGACATGCGGTGAAGCGCGATGCGCGCGGACGGTGGCGGCGAGTGGTCGGCAGTCCGCGGCCGCTCGCGATCCACGAGCTCGAGAGTATCCGCCGTCTGGTCGATGCGGGAACGGTGGTGGTTGCCGGCGGCGGGGGCGGCATCCCGGTGTATCGGGATGCCATTCTCGGATGGGAGGGAGTGGACGCCGTCGTGGACAAGGACCTGGTGGCCGCGGTGCTGGCGCGCGACCTCGGGGCGAAGCTGCTGCTCATCCTGACCGATGTGGACGCGGTCTATCTCGATTACGGACAGCCGTCCCAACGGCGGCTCGAGCGCCTAACGGCCGATGAGGCCGCGCGCCTCGAGCAGGCGGGCACGTTCGGAGAGGGAAGCATGGGACCCAAGGTGCGCGCGGCGATCGATTTCGTTCGTCGCACCGGCGGGCGCGCGATCATTACCGAGCTGAGCCGGGGGCGCGATGCGGTACGAGGCGAAGCCGGCACGACGATTACCGCGGAGAACCAGTGAACATCCACGAGTATCAGGCGAAAGACATTTTCAGGGAGTACGGCATCCCGATTCCACCCGGCGGCGTCGCATCGACGACGGCCGAAGCTGAAGGGCTGGCCCGGCGCTTCGGCGGAACGGTCGTCGTCAAGGCGCAGGTGCACGCCGGCGGACGCGGAAAGGCCGGCGGTGTGAAGCTCGCCAAAACGCCGGACGAAGCGCGTGAGGTCGCCGCGAAGATCCTCGGCATGCAGATCAAGGGACTCACCGTCAACAAGGTGCTGGTGACGCCCGCCGCCGACATCGCGACCGAAGCGTACGTCGGCATCATCGTGGACCGCGCCTCGAAACGGCCGGTGTTCATGGTCAGCCCCGCCGGTGGCATCGATATCGAGGAAGTGGCGGCGAAGACGCCGGAGAAGATCATGCGACTTCCCGTCGATCCGGTGTACGGGTTGCTCTCGTTCCAGGCGCTGCAGATGGGGCTGTTCCTCTACCCGGACATCAAGCAGGCGCGGGCCGCCGCCCAGATCATGGAGCAGCTGTATCGAGCGTTCTGGGCGAGCGGGGCCTCGCTCGCCGAGATCAATCCGCTGGTGACGACGCCCGATCGCGAGGTGCTGGCGCTCGATGCCAAGATGGTCATCGATGACAACGAGCTCGAGCGCCGCCCCGAGCTGGCCCTGCTTCGCGACGAAACGGCCGAAGCACCCTCGGAAGTCCGGGCTCGTGAGGCGGGGCTCACGTTCATCAAGCTCGATGGGAACGTCGGCTGCATCGTCAACGGGGCGGGGCTCGCGATGGCGACGATGGACCTGGTGAAGTTCTACGGTGGGGAGCCGGCGAACTTCCTCGACATCGGTGGCTCGTCCAACCCCGAAAAGGTGGTGGCCGCACTGGAGATCATCACGAGCGACAAGAACGTCCGGTCCATTCTGTTCAACATCTTCGGCGGCATCACGCGCACCGACGATGTCGCGAACGGCATCGTCACCGCGACGCGGACATCGCCGCTGACGGTTCCGATGGTGATCCGACTGACAGGGACGAACGAGGACGTCGCCGTCGGGATCCTCCAGCAACACGGCTTCTCCGCCATGACCGAGATGGACGCCGCGGTACAACGGGCCGTCGAGCTCGCCACCACGGGAGCGTCCGCGTGAGCATCTTCATCGACGCCTCGACGCGCCTGGTCGTGCAGGGGATCACCGGGCGCGACGGCTCGTTCCACGCGAAGCAGATGCTCGAGTATGGCACGAAGGTCGTCGCCGGTGTCACTCCCGGAAAAGGAGGGCAACGCTTCGAGAACACCGTTCCGATCTTCAACACGGTCGCCGAGGCGGTGCGTGAGACGAAGGCCAACACGAGCGTGATCTACGTGCCGCCACCATTCGCGGCCGACGCGATGATGGAGGCGGCCGACGCGGGTGTGTCGCTGATCGTCTGTATCACCGAGGGCGTGCCCGTGCTCGACATGACGCGCGTCTATCCATTCGTCAAAGGTCGAGGCGCCCGGCTCATCGGTCCGAACTGCCCCGGGCTGATCTCGCCCGGCCAGTCGAAGGTCGGCATCATTCCCGGGCGCATCTGCGCTCCGGGACCAATCGGCCTCGTGAGTCGCTCCGGCACGCTGACCTACGAAGTGGTCTACCACCTGACGAGAGCGGGGCTGGGCCAGACGACGTGCGTCGGAATCGGTGGAGATCCCATCAACGGAACCAACTTCATCGACTGTCTCGATGCCTTCGAGCGCGATTCCGCGACGAAAGCAGTAGTGATGATCGGAGAGATCGGTGGAACCGATGAGCAGGATGCGGCGCGATTCGTAAAACAGTCGATGAAGAAGCCCGTCGTTGGGTTCATCGCCGGACAGACTGCGCCTCCCGGCCGCCGCATGGGTCACGCTGGGGCAATCATCTCCGGATCGGCCGGGACCGCGGCGGAAAAGATCGCGGCCTTCGAGGACGCGGGCATTGGCGTGGCGAAGCGCCCCGTGGATGTCGTGGACCTCATTCGGCAGCGCCTCCGGTGAATCTCGCGCAGTTTCTCCGCCCCGATCGCATCGTCGTTCCGATGGCGGCGGCCACCCTGCGTGACGCCGCAATCGCGCTGCTCGACCGTCTGCTGGCGACGAACGCGATCGCCAACCCCGACAAGCTCGGCCAACGCCTCAACGAGTTTCGGGGGGAAGACATCGTCACGATGGGGGAGCGCGCGTTCCTCGTGCATTTTCGCAGTGACGGGGTGCGCGAAATGGCCCTGGCGGTCGGCGTGGCTCCACACGACATCGTGCGCGAGCTTCCGACCGAAGAGGCACAGCACGCCCGAATCGTGCTCATGCTCGTGGCACCCCCGCGTCAGGCGGCGCGCTATCTCCAGCTGCTCGGGGCGCTCGCACGAACCCTCGCCCGCCCGCAAGCGGTGGAGCAGATTCTCTCTGCCCCGGATCCCGCGGCGGTGGCGGCATTGCCGCTCTTCGCCGAGGTGGAGCTGCCGCGCCAGCTCACAGTCGACGACGTCATGACGCAACGCCCGCGCACGGCGACGCCCGATACCCCGCTGCGCGATGCGGCGTTGCAGATGGCACGGGGCGGGATCTCAGCCCTTCCCGTCGTCGAGGCGAATGACATCATCGTCGGCATGCTCGCCGAGCGCGATCTTCTTCGAAACCTGTTGGGCTCGCACCTCCAGGGCGACTCGCCACCGCGACCCACGCCGGAGGGTGTGAACGCGCGTCGCGCCGTGCGCGACGCAATGACCCGCCAGGTGCTCTGCGTGTCTCCCGAGCAGCCGCTCGCGGAGGTCGCATCACTCATGATCAACAAGGACGTGGAGCAGGTGCCCGTCGTACGCGAGGGCCGCCTTGTCGGCTTCCTCACACGGGGCGACATCGTCCGCAAGCTCATTGGATGGTGACCATGGCTGGAAAGCGGACGCTCGCGATCATCAAGCCGGATGCGTTCGGCGCCGCGAAGGCGGGCAAGATCATCGCCCATCTCGAGGCGCAGGGATTCAGCGTCGTCGCCGCGCGCGTGCTGCGGCTGACGCAGGCGCAAGCGGAGGAATTCTACGCCGTCCACCGCGAGCGACCGTTCTATCGCTCGCTGGTCTCGTTCATGACCTCCGGTCCGTGCATGCCGATGGTGCTGGAGAAGGCAAACGCGGTGACGGCGTACCGCGAGGCGATTGGCGCGACCGATCCCGCCGAAGCGAAAGCGGGAACGGTGCGGAAGCTCTTTGCCGAGTCGAAGGAGCGGAACGCGGTGCACGGCTCCGATTCCGACGAAAACGCCGAGCGCGAAGCGCGGTTCTTCTTCTCCGACACCGAGCTGCTGGCGGCACGCTGAGACGAGAGCGGGAGCCTGCGGGCTCCCCTCGCGCTTTTGCCTCGCGGGGCATAGAATCGAGGTCCCCACCCGACGAGGGATGTCCATGGCCAATCGACGCGCTTCCGGATCGAGCCGTCGCGTTGGTCCGCTCGCGATCGGTGTTCCGCTCCG
>DASRHU010000216.1:0-8532 GCA_035650335.1 Gemmatimonadaceae bacterium
ATACGACATCGAAGGCCTCGACGAGTCGATGCGTCCGCGGGCGCGCCTGACGGTTCGAGTCGCGCCGGCTGATGGCGCACCCAGAACGTTCAAGGTGATTTCGAGGATCGACACGCCCGAGGAGCTGAGCTATTACCGGCATGGCGGGATCCTGCAGTACGTGCTGCGGCAGCTCGTCCGGAGCTAGTGGCTGACTCTGTAATTGGTTGGCAGCTCGGGGCCGCAGATGACGCAGATGGACGCAGAAACGGCAACGGCAACGTCAACAGCCTATCACGGATTCACGGATTTTGAACGGCGAAACTGCACGGATACGGCAACGGCAGCTGCAAGAGCTCTTGAAACTGCAATGGCAAAGCCTGAGGAACGGCCTCCCCGGTAGGCCACCGCGACCCGTACCCGATAGGTTCTCGCAAAGCTTCTCGCAGTTGCCGGCAATCCGTGCTGTTTCGCCGTTCAAAACCCGTATCATCCGTGATGGGCTGTTGACGTTGCCTTGGCCGTTTCTGCGTCCATCTGCGTCATCTGCGGCCAACGGGGACGCCAACCGAAATACAGAATCAGCCCACTAACGATTCCGCACGCGGCCGGACTGCTGTCGAATGGAACCCGCTGACAGCGGAAGCGACACCGCTCCGGCGCTGGTGCTCCTCGCCGCCGGCAGGGGCACCCGTTTCGGGGGACCGAAACAGCTGGCCACCCTCGGTCCGCGTGGCGAGACCATCCTCGACTTCTCGATCTACGATGCGCGGCGAGCCGGGTTCGGACGAGCCGTTCTCGTCGTTAGGCGCGACGTGCGGGATGTATTCGAACGAACGATCGCGGGGCGCTGGCGGCAGCACCTGCCCGTCGAGCTCGTCGACCAGGACGACGACTCGCTCTCCCTCGGAGTCGCCCGCTCGGCCGCCCGACAGAAGCCTTGGGGTACCGGGCACGCGGTGCTCTCCGTCGCCGGCGTCGTGGACACGCCCTTCGTCGCCGCCAACGCCGATGACTTTTACGGCGCCGACGCGTTCCGGTCGCTAGGCGCGATCCTTCGCGATCCACCCGCCGGACCGCTTCCGACCTTCGCATCGCTCGGGTTTCCCCTGCGAGACACCCTCACCGACGCCGGGGGCGTCAACCGAGCGGTCCTTCGCGCCTCGCGGGATGGTTGGCTCGAGGAGATCGAGGAAATCAAGGCAATCGATCGCGACGGACGGGACGGGCGTTACCGTACCGCAGCAGGCGAGAGCCGCCGCATTGCCGGCGAGACGCCCGTCTCGACGAACATCTGGGGTTTCACGCCGGCCATCTTCGACATGCTCGAGTCCGAGTTCCGTGATTTCGTGGTGGAGCACGGCAATCGGGAAGACACCGAGTTCGAGTTGCCGACCGTCGTGAACGCCGTGGTTCGCCGGGGAGGCGCTCGCGTCCGCGTTCTACGCGGCGTGGGCCCATGGTGCGGCGTCACCTATCCGGAGGACGTCGCGTTCGTGGCCGCCACGCTACGCGATCTCGTCGACCGTGGAGCGTATCCTCGATGCCTGTGGGCCTGACGAGCCCCGCGGCGGTCGCCAGGCTCGCCGCTGGGTTCGCCCTCCCGAGCGAGGTCGCGGTCGCGGAGCGGTTCGGCCGCGGCCACATCAACGAATCATGGCTGATCGTCGCTCGAACGGAGACACGCGAAGCCCGCTATCTCCTCCAGCGGATCAACGATCACGTTTTCCCGCAGCCGGCGCTCGTCATGGACAACATCGTCCGGGTCACCGCTCACCTCGCCGAGGTGCTCGCGCGGGAGGGGGTGCCTGACGCCGAGCGCCGAACGCTCACCCTCGTACCTACGCGCGATGGAGCCTGGTACCACGTGGATGAGACGAACGGTCACTGGCGACTCTTTCACTTCATCGAGAGAGCCGTCGCGCGGGAGTGCGCCGCGGACGCGCGCGCGGCGTATCTCGCCGCGCGAGCCTTCGGCGAGTTTCAGCGCCGCCTCGGCGACTACCGCGGCCCTCCGCTGCACGAGACCATTCCCCGATTCCACCACACGCCGGATCGTCTGGCCGCTCTCGAGCGCGCCATTGAGGCCGACCGTCACCACCGGTGCGCGGCCGCTCGCCCGGAGATCGGTCTGGCGATGGCGCACCGCTCACTCGCGTCGGTGCTGCTCGACCACCACTCGCGAGGAGCGATCCCCGAGCGCGTCGTGCATAACGATGCGAAGGTCTCGAACGTGCTCTTCGACGCGAGCACCGGAGAGGCGCTGTGCGTCGTCGATCTCGACACCGTGATGGCGGGACTCGCGCTCTATGATTTCGGCGACATGGCCCGCTCGATGGTGACGTTCGCCGCCGAGGACGAGACCGATCTGACGCTGGTCACCGTGCAGCTCGACATGTTCGAGGCGATTGCTCGCGGGTATCTGGATGGCGCGGGCAATCTCCTCTCCGCCACCGAGCGCGGTCTCCTCGTGGCGGCGGCGCGTGTGATCACGTACGAGCAGGGCGTACGATTTCTCACGGACTTTCTGAGCGGAGACGGCTATTACCGCACCGAGCGGCCGGGGCACAACCTCGATCGGTGTCGAAATCAATTCGCCCTGTTGGAGGCACTCAACCAGGCGGAACCGGAGCTCCGCCGGCGCCTAGCGAGACTCTGACTGGGGAGCTCGGAACATCGCTCTCAGCAGACGAAGCAGCACCAGCCCGCTCCCCGTCAGCAGGCCCAGAAAAACCAATCCGGTGGCGGTGCTTCCGTAGACGAAGCTTCCCACGCCGAAGAGCGCCGCGTACACGAACACGCACCCGACGGTCCAGGCGAGCAGCAGCTGCGGCAGACTGTCGGGCGATGGACCAAGTCCCGCCTCGGCGCGAATGTCCTTCCAGCCAGGTCCGGCGGGCCGCACGGCCCGATAGAAGCGAACGAGCGTGGCGCGGTCTGTTGGAGCGGTCACGAAGGTGACGACAACCCAGACGATGGTCGTCGCGGCCACTGTCAACAGCAGCGCGATGTGCGGCGCGACCCCTCCCCCTCCCTTGCCCGCCACGAACAGTCCCACCGCGATGAGGAACGAGCTCGCCATCGCCGCGATCTCGCTCCAGGCGTTGATCCGCCACCAGTACCAGCGCAGGAGGTAAATCAGCCCCGTCCCCGCCCCGATCGACATGAGCAGCTCGAAGCTCTGTCGTGCCGAGTCGAGCACCAGCGTGACGAGCGCGGCCACGAGCATCAGCGCCGCGGTGACGAGGCGGCCGATGAGCACGTAGTGCTTCTCGCCGGCGTCCGGCCTGACGAGTCGACGGTACACGTCGTGGACGAGGTAGGACGTCCCCCAGTTCAGGTGCGTCGACATCGTCGAGATGTAGGCGGCGAGCAGTCCGGCCACCATGAATCCAAGAACACCGTGCGGGAGAAACCGGAGCATCGCCGGGTAGGCCATGTCGTGGCCCACGAGCTCGGGATCGACGTGCGGAAACGTGCGGGCGATGTCGGAGACCTCGGGATACACGATCATCGACGCCAGCGCGACGATGATCCACGGCCATGGGCGCACCGCGTAGTGCGCGACGTTGAAGAGCAGCGTTCCGGCGAGCGCATCGTTCTCGCTGCGCGCCGCGAGCATCCGCTGCGCGATGTAGCTCCCGCCTCCGGGCTCGGCGCCCGGGTACCACACGGACCACCACTGTACGGTGAGCGGGATGACGAGCACCGTGAGCGCAACCGGCCAGTCGCCGAAGTCGGGGACGAGCGCGAGCGTGGCCGGGTCGATTCGCTCGATGAGTCCGGCGAGTCCGCCGACCTCCGGCTGTTTGAGGGCGAAGTACGCCGCGACGATGGCGCCAGCCATGGCGATTCCGAACTGGATGAAATCGGTGACCATGACGCCCCACAGCCCCGATGTCGCCGCGAAGGCGATGTTTAAGACGGCGCAGACGAGCAACGTCTGTCCGAGCGGCCAACCAAGAAGCACGTTGGCGATCTTGGCCGCGGCCAGATTGACCGTCGCCATGATGACGGCATTGAAAAAAAGCCCGAGGTAGACCGCGCGAAACCCGCGCAGGAAGGTGGCCGCGCGCCCGGCGTAACGAATCTCGTAGAACTCGAGATCGGTGAGAACGCGCGATCGACGCCAGAGGCGCGCGTAGAAGAAGACCGTCGCGAGCCCGGTGAGGAGAAACGCCCACCACGCCCAGTTGTTCGCGACTCCGCGCTCGCGCACGAGGTTCGTGACCAGATTGGGCGTATCGGTGCTGAACGTCGTCGCCACCATCGACACCCCGATCAACCACCACGGCGCCGCGCGACCCGACGTGAAGAACTCCGCCGTGCTCGAGCCCCCGCGCCTGGCGAGGACCACCGCCGGTATGAATGAGACGACGAGCGACACCAGGACGATGAACGCATCGACGGCGTTGAGTTGCATGAGACGTGACGGATGACGTTGAAGAGCGTTTTGACATGCCGACGGTCGCGGGCATTATTCCCGTCCTCAGCCTTGCGCGCAACGACCCACGAGCCGGCCTCGGGCCGAGGAGCAGGCAATGACCTCGCAACCAGATCGTCGTGACTTTCTCAGGACCGCGGCGCTGGCGGGCGTCGGCCTCGGACTCGGCGGGTGTCGCACCGGTGGAGCGGCGGCTGAGGGCGATATCGGCGCAATGTCGGTAGCGTCGCCCGCGACCGCGCTGTTCGCTGCGCCGCCGCTCGATCGCGTGCGCGTGGGATTCGTCGGCGTCGGGCATCAGGGCTCGAGCCACGTCACGAACTTCCTGAAGATCGATGGCGTCGACGTGGTCGCGATCTGCGACGTGACCCCAGAGCATCTCGCCCGATCGCAGAAGGCGGTGATCGATGCGGGCCGTCCGATGCCGAAGGGATACGGCGACCGCGGCCCGCGCGACTTCGAGCGAATGATCGGCGAGGAGCGGCTCGACCTCGTGTTCACGGCGACGCCGTGGGAGTGGCACGCGCCGGTGATGCTGGCCGCCATGCGCGCCGACGTGCACGCGGCCACGGAAGTGCCGATGGCCGTGACGCTCGATGAGTGTTGGGAGCTCGTAGAGACCGCGGAGCGGACGCGGCGGCACTGCATCATGATGGAGAACTGCTGTTACGACCGCGCCGAGCTGATGATTCTCAACATGGTGCGGCACGGCGTGTTCGGAGAGTTGCTGCACGCCGAGTGCGGGTACCTCCACGACTTGCGCCAGCTCAAGCTCTCGGACTTCTACTACGATCGCTGGCGGGTGAAGCACTCGGTTCGGCGCAACGGCGACCTGTATCCAACGCACGGGATTGGTCCGGTCGCCCAGTGGCTCGACATCAACCGCGGCAACCAGTTCGACCACCTGGTGTCGATGGCCACGAGGTCACGCGGGCTCAACCTGTGGGCGGCGGCGCGGCTCGGCCCCGACAGCCCGGAGGCGCGCCAGCGGTACGCGTTAGGCGATGTCGTGACCACGCTCATCCGAACGAAGCGCGGCGAGACCATCGAGATCACGCACGACACCAGCTCGCCGCGGCCGTACAGCCGGAACATCGTGCTCCAGGGAACGCGTGGGCTCGTGCGTAAGTACCCGGAGCAGCGGATCTACATCGAGGGGCGGAGCCCCCAGCACGATCGCTGGGAAGATCTGGAGGCGTACCGGGCACAGTACGATCACCCGCTCTGGACGGGACTCGATGCGCGCGCCGCCGGCGCCGGCCACGGCGGGATGGACTACATCGAGGACTTTCGACTCGTGCAATCGCTCCGGCAGGGCGCTCCCATGGATTTCGATGTGTACGACGGCGCTGCCTGGACGGCGGTGATCATGATGAGCGAGCAGTCGATCGCGAGCCGCAGCCGATCAGTCGACTTCCCCGATTTCACTCGCGGCAGCTGGAAGTCACGTCCGGCACTCGGGATTATCGATGCCGATGGTCGGGCCCTGACCCCTAGTAAGGCGGGCCAAGGGCCAGGGGCCAAGGGCCAAGGGGAGGGTGAGCGGTAACTCCGTGATCCTTCACCCTCCCCGTGGCCCTTGGCCCTTGGCCCTTGGCCCGCTTCTAAATCAGTCCTCGTTGGAAAGCGTGTCCAGCCTCGCGAGGGCCTCGTCCCGAGCCTCGTCGGCGCCGAGGCGGACGAAGAGGTCCACGGCGGCGCGCAGGTCTTCGCGCGCGAGAGCGAGATCGCCCATCGCCAGCGACGCATCGGCACGCGCACGCAGGCACTCCGCCTCGATGAGCATGTGTCCGTGCTCGCGAGCCAGCGATACCGCGCGTTCCAGCGTCTCGCGAGCCGGTGCGAGGTCGCCGCGCCGCGTGCATGCGACACCGGCCACGCGCAGGGCATCCGCCTCGCGAATGGGATCGCCTGCTTCGCCGAGCTCGCGCGCGGCGATGCGCGCCGTCGCCTCCGCCATCCGTGTGTCGTCGCGCCGCAGCTGCACCTCCGCGCGTCCAACGCGCGCCATCGCCGCGAGCGTGGGCGTCCCGGCATCGTGCGCATACTCGATCGCGCGCTGCTCGCACTCGTCCGCCCGGTCGAGGTCTCCCTGCTCACGCAACGTGATCGCGAGGTTGTGATAGCTCTCGGCGAGCCCGCGCGGGCTTCCCAGGCGCTGATACGCGGGTAGCGCCAGCGCGTAGAGCGCGATCGCGGCCTCACGCCGGCCGCGCACGTGAGCAATGGCGGCGAGGTTGTTGTGGGCACGCGCGACGAGGAGCTCATCGCCATCGAGCAGGGCGAGCTGCGCGGCGCGGTCGAAGCTCGACTCCGCGTCGTCGAGCGCACCAAGCTCCGTATTCGCGACGCCGAGGAGATTGAGCGCCCGTCGAACCTGAGCGCGATCCCCGCTCCGCTCGATCCCGCTGAGCGTCTCGCTGAGCCACGCCTGCGCGTCGCGCGGATTCCCGGTGCGCAGGTGAGCCTCGGCCCACGCCGTCGCCAACTCGGGATGTTGCCGCGCCTCGCTCGCGTGCGACGCGAGCATCGCGCGCACCTCGGCCCACGAGCCCGCGGCCGAGAGTCGGCTCACGAGTCCGTGAATGTCGTCGGAGGCTGGGCCAGCGATCATCGAGGCGAAATGGACTCAGTACGCCAGCGCGTGGTTCGTGAAGCCGAAGATGTCGGCCTCCACCTCATCGATCTCGAAATGCCGGATGGAGCCGAGCGGGAACCATGGCTGGGTGCTCGTCTCCTGCCTCCAGATGTTGAACGTCCCCTCGAGCGAGAGGTCCACATCGTCTTCATCGCCATCCTCGTCGAAATCGTGATCGGCGTTCTCGTACCGGATCTTCAGCCGCGCCGGGCGCAGGGTGTTGAAGCGAATCCCCGACGGCTGAAAGTCGAAGATCAGGTCGGTACCGCCGGTCATTGTGATGGTGATGCGGATCGAGTCGTTCGCCGCAAACGCCGATCCGTCTGGGCGCCGTGAGAGCGCGCCCGCGTCCACGCGAAAGCGAAGGAACTCGGAGGAGTCCGATTCGCCCGGGCGCGGACGAAAGAACATTTTCACTTCCCTGTCTTCGCTCGTCTTCGCCATGAATGACACGGTCTGCGCGGCGAGCGGCGGCGCGTCCGGTGCCAGGCGGAGGAAGCGCAGCTCGTCCGTCTGCTTCCCCGTGGGCCCGGTGGAATCGCACGACGCGAGCGGTGCGGTAAAGAGCATCAGGGCGAGTGATTTGCGAATGCGGCTCAACATGTCAGACCTCAGTGTCGTTGGTATCGTCGCCGCGCCCGTCGAGGAGGCGCAGCAGCCGAGGACGGGAAATGCCAAGGCGACGCGACGCTTCGCTCTTGTTTCCCGCGCAGCGGTCGACCATGGCAAGCGCGGCCGCACGCGTGATCTCGGCGATCGTCGCTGGAAAGGGAATCGGTCCCTCGGGCACGGCCGCCGGTGGCGATGCTGGAATGACGTCCGGCGAATCGAGCGCATCGCCGCGATGCAGCAGGACCGCGCGCTCGATCACGTTGCGCAACTCGCGCACGTTCCCACCCCACGGATGCGTCGTGAGCACGCGCTCGGCGGCCGGGGTCAGCCTCGGCTGCGGAAGCCCATATTCCCTGGCGAATCGCGACAGGAACGCGCGGGCGAGTGGAACGATGTCCTCTCGCCGATCGCGCAACGGCGGAAGCGAGAGCGGCACCACGTTGAGGCGATAGAACAGATCCTCGCGGAATTCGCGCCGGCTCACGGCGGTCGCGAGATCGACGTGCGTCGCCGCGATGATCCTCACATCGACCGGGATCGTCCGCGTCCCGCCAACACGACGAATCGCGCGCTCCTCGAGGGCTCGAAGGAGCTTCCCCTGAAGTGTGATCGGGAGATGACCGATTTCGTCGAGGAACAGTGTTCCTCCGTTCGCGACCTCGAAGAGCCCCGGCTTCGTGGTCGTTGCGTCGGTGAACGCGCCCTTTTCGTGGCCGAAGAGCTCGCTCTCGAGGAGGTTCTCGGGAATCGCCGCGCAATTCACATCGACGAATGGCGCATCGCGCCGCGGCCCGTTGTAGTGAATCGCGCGCGCGAGCAGCTCCTTTCCCGTTCCGGTTTCGCCGGTGATGAGCAAGGT
>DASRHU010000217.1:0-10327 GCA_035650335.1 Gemmatimonadaceae bacterium
CTGGCTCTTCTTCAAGAACCTGCTGGTGGGAATGGTGCGGTCACCGTTCTCCCTGCTCGACTGGACCACCCGGCGCTACTTCCAGCCTGGTGTGCCGTGGATCGCGTTCCTCGTCCTGCTCCTCTGGACCGGCGTCGAAGCCACGATCTTCACCTTCACGCTGAACCCGACGCTCGTCGAGGTCTTCGCGGGGCTCACCGGGTTCGAGCCGAACCCGCGCGTGATGGTACCGCTGCTCTGGATCTTCCTCTTCATGCTGGTCGCCGGAAGCTTCGCCTGTATGCAGGTGCTCGCGACGGCGGTTCGCCAGAAGAAGGTGAGCGACATCGTGCAGATGATCATCGTCGAGAGCGCGGTCATGTTCTTCGAGGTGATCTTCCTCTACCGCGAGATGATCGATGCCATCACGCCCTGGATCGCGCAGCAGACGGGTGGCGAGGTGCGTCTCGGTCTCGCGGCGACGCTCGCGCTGGCGTCATTCGGCTGGATGGGCGTCCGTGGTATGTCCTGGTTCCTCTTTGGCCGCTTCGGAACGCCGGCGCTGCTGGCGGTGATCGCGCGGCAAACGATCACCCACGACGCGACGTCGCCGTCCGTCCCGCCGCCGGTGCAGCCGGCGATGTGGAAGGCGCCGGTCGACGCGCTCAAGGCCGAGACCGCCTGGTTCCACGCGGAAGCGAAGCGCATGCTGGAGCTGCTCTCGCTCCCCGTGCTGCAGCTGCTCGCGGGGGCGGTCAACTTCGCCGTCATGATCGTGCAGTCGCACGGCGTGTTCACGCTGCCGTTCAAGACGCTGGAGGACATGCTGGCGGCGACGCATCTCGCACGCGCTCCTCGGAACACACCGAAGCCGCAGCGGCGCTCGGGCAGCATCCCGACGCCCCGCGACCCAATGCCCGGGGTGGCGTCATGAGGCCCGCGCGACAGGTGGCCGTTCGCGGCCTGCTTCAGGCGGGAGTGCTCGCCGCGCTGGTGGCGTGCGCTCCGGCGAACGCGGACAAACGCACGGCTCGCTCGACGCTCGTCATCGGCATCGATGTCAGCGGCTCGTTCCGTCGGGGCGGACGCTACGACAGCTCCATCGAGTTCGCCGCGAACTATCTCTACGGGCACCTGCACGGGCTCGGCGGCCTCAAGAAGCCGACGAACGTCTTCGTGGGCTCGATCGGCGGCGAGCAGCCCGGTGAGACGAAGTCGTTTCAGCCGATTCACACCTTCCAGGGGATGAGTGTCGCGGAGATCGCCGCGTTTCTGCGACGCGAGTATCCGTCGCGTGATGGCCTGACGGACTTCAACCCGTTCTTCACGCGCGTCGCGACACTCGTCAAGCGGCAGAACCTGGTGCTGTCGCCGCTCAACGTCGTCCTCTTCACCGACGGGCTCCCCGACCTGCACCGGGACAGGCGCGACAGCCTCGCCATGTACTCGAAGATCAACCTGAGCGACCTCGAGTATCTCTCGAAGAGCGTGACGGTTCGAGTGCTGTATCCAGCGCCTACGGTCGCGGTGCACTGGGAGAAGAAGGTCCCGCGCCGTCGCGTGCGCATGTGGACCGTCGATGACGAAGTCATGGCGACCTGGCGCCGCCATTATCGCTCGGGCGCACCGCCCGATGCGCAGGACGATCTGTGGAAGTGGATCAACGACAACGTCGACTTCCGCGTACGGAGCGTCGGCGTCCTGTAAGGGTATGATTCCGGGGCGGGCCACGTCTGGCCCGCCCCGGGATGCATGCGGGTCGGACGACCACCATTGTGGTACCGACAATGCATGGCATCCCGGTGAGTACCGCCGTGACCCGGGAGAAAAGAATGCGTCCTCGGCACTTTCGCGGGATCCTCGTCCTCGTGATGGCTGGCGCCATCATCGGATGCACGAGGCTCGGCCGAGCGAAGGATGGCTCGTCCGCGATGCGGCCCCCTGCCACGGCCCGAATCACCAACAACGGCTGGCTCGACGTGAACGTCTTCGCGTCGATCTCCGAGGCTCGTCAGCGCCTGGGAACCGTGACGGGACAGAACACGCACGTCTTCACGCTCCCCGAGCGGATGATCGACGCGCGAGGCCTCAGGATTCACATCGAGCCGATCGGATCGGAGCAATCGTACCAGACCGATCTCATCGCGCTCGGGCCGGGACAGCAGATCGACCTGGTCGTGCAGCAGCGCCTATCGATGTCGCACTACTCCGTCGTCGATCCCTGACTCTCGACGTTGGCGACGATGAGCGCTCGGGCGCTCTCGACCGCCTCGTGCGAGCCCACCACCGCCAGCACATCTCCCTCGTGAAGCGTCTCATCCCCCGTGGGCATGAGGATCTGCTGACCACCGCGGAGGATGGCGAGGACCGTTGCACCGGTATGACCGCGGAGATTCACGCCGGCCAGTGTTTGCCTGGCGAGTGGACTCCCCGGCTCGATCCGCAATGACACGGGCTCGCCCAGTCCCGGCAGGACCTTGCTCACCTCGTCGAGCGAGTGCGTCTTCCGCCGTGCGACATGCCCGCTCCCCTCGGCGGCCATCTGCTGCGCCAGTACGGTGACGATCAGCTCGGCGCCGGCGCGCGCGTGGCCATAGAGATCCGTCGCCGTTCGCCAGAACGTGATTCCAACGATGAGAAACAGGATGCCGAAGGCGGCGGCGACGACGAGCGTCGAGCCCACGCGCGGGAAGAACGGCTTGGTGACCGCGACGACGAAGACAACCGCCAGGACGACGACCGAGAGCTGCAGGGTGACAATGAGCGCCCGCCGCGGCGCGGCGGCGAAGTCGACACCCTTCTCCACCGCCGGCAGCGCCTGATGCGCGAGGAGGCTTCCCATCTGTCGCGCCGTGCGGAAGAAGCCGAAGAGCAGTGGCGCGGCGAGCGCAGCGATGGCGGCGACGATGGCGACGTACGCCGCGCTGGCGGAGAGTCCGGTGGATCCCGCGAGGAGCGCGGCGAATCGCCGGGTCTCGAGCGCCGCACCGATGAGCAGCACTGCGACCAGCACGACGTCGAGGGCGAGCAGGCCGAGGAGTCGCCTGACGCGAGGGCGCGCCGCGTGTGAGGCGCGAGCCTCGCTCATGCGCTCGATCCAGGAGCCATAGAGCGTGACGAAGGTCTGAATCGGCCTCGGCAGCCTGCGATCCACGAACCCGGCCGTCGCCGGCGCGGCGCGTATGAGCCAGGGAGTCGTTAGGGTGGTCAGGGCCGACACCGCTACCGCGATCGGATAGAGGAACTCGCGCGTCGCTCCGGTGGACACGCCGAGGCCGGCGATGATGAAGGAGAACTCTCCGATCTGTGCCAGGCTCATGCCCGACTGGAGCGCGGTCCGCGTGCTGTACCCCGTCAGGAAGGCGCTGATCGTCACGATGACGACCTGTCCCACGATGACGGCCACTGTGAACACGAGGACCGGAATCCAGTATTGGGCCACGAGTGCAGGGTCGATCAACATTCCGACGGCCACGAAGAAGATGGCGGCGAAGACATCGCGCACCGGCTCGATGAGGTGGGCGACCGTCTTCTCTTCACCGGATTCGGCGACGAGCGATCCCGCGATGAAGGCGCCGAGCGCAACGGAGTATCCGAAGGAGTAGGCGAGCATCGCGGCGGCGAAGCAGATGCCCATGCTCGCGATGAGGGTCGTCTCCGGACGGTTCATCCGGACGAGCGCGCGGACGGCCCGCGGAATGACGAGCACGCCCACGACAATGAGGCCGATGAGAAACATCGCGAGGCGCAGCCCGGTGACGGCGAGCGTTCCCGCTGAGACGCCCGTCCCCGTTGAGAGCGCGGTGAGGACGGTGAGCAGGAAGATCGCGATCAGGTCCTCGATGATGAGGATAGCGAGGACGAGCTCGGTGAACTTTCCCGTGACCCGTTGCTCCTGAAACGCCTTGACGATGATGGTGGTGCTGGAGATCGCGATGATCGAGCCCGCGTAGAAGCTCTCGATTCTGGTCCATCCGAATGCGCCGCCGAGCAGGTAGCCCACCCAGATCATGACGGCCGCGACGGCGACGGCGACGATGCTCGCGCGCGGCCCCACGCGGATGAGCTTGCGCAGGCTGAACTCGAGCCCTAACGAGAAGAGCAGGAGGATGACGCCGGTCTCGGACAGCGTCTGCACCGTGGACACGTCCACCACGATCGGGATGGGGACGTGAGGGCCCACGATCATTCCCGCGAAGAGGTAGCCGAAGACGACCGGCTGCTTCAGCCGCTGGAAGATGACCGTCGTGAGCCCGGCCACCGACAGGACGATGGCGAGTGTGCGGAGGAAGTCGTGTGCGTCCGGCATCCGGCGAAGAAAACCGGGTCAAGCGCCAAGGGCCAGGGGCCAAGGGTGTGGAAAGGCGCGGCGCCGTTGCGCGGCAGCCGCGCTCATCCGATGAGCAAACGGCTGCGCTCTGCGCAGCCGTTTGCCTTTCAACCCCCTTGGCCCCTGGCCCTTGGCCCTTGGCCCTAGGTTTCAGGAGTCACCGCGACGCGACCAGTCTTCCACGTCTCGATCTCGCTCACGAAATCGTCCGCGAGCAGGCCAATGTCGATCGGTTGGGCGAGCGGGTCATCCCCACGTCCCTCGATGCGACCGAGGCTGGACGACGCCTTCGCGTACCCCGGATCGATCGCGACGGCGGCGCGGTACGACTCGGCCGCCGCGACGAAGTGGCCGGTCCGCTCGAGCGCCATGCCAAGGTTGTTGCGGAACACGGCGACGCCGGAATCGAGCTGCACCGCACGCGCCAGCGGACGCAGCGCCTCCTCGAAGCGACCCAGCTCGATGAGGAGCACACCCATGTTGTTCATTGCCCAGACGTCGTGCGCATCGATCGTGAGGGCCGCGCGGTACGACTCGATCGCCGACTCGGGCTCGCCGAGTGCCGACTTGACCCGTCCCATGAGGCGATGCGTTTCGCCGGAGCTCGAATCGATCTGAAGCGCGGCCGCGACGCGCACCGATGCCTCACGAGGCTCCTTCAGCTCGAGCAGCACCCGACTCAGGTTGAGCAGGCTCTTGACGTGCGTCGAGTCGAGCTCGAGTGCGCGCTCGAAGCTCTCGCGGGCGCGCGGAAGCTGGCCAGCCTTCCACGCCGATAGCCCGAGCATGTAGTGACCGAACGGATTCTTCGGGCGGCGAGCGACGTAGGCGGCGAACATCTCGGTCGCCTCGTCATAGCGGCGTGCGGTGAACGAGGACTCCGCCTGCTCGTACGTGACGTTCTCGTAGGACGGCGTGCTCGCCACGACGGGTGATTCCACGACAGGTTGTGCGACCACCGGTTGATCGGTGGTGGTCGAGCTGCGCTGTGCCGGCTCCCTTCGGTCGCACGCGAAGATGGTGAGCAGGGCGAGCGCGGTGAGCGCGAGCGGCAGGTAGTTGCGGCGCGGCTGCTCGGCGAAATGAATGGGGTGACGCATGGTTCCTCTCCTCTGGTAGTGCGCACGGGGCGCGGTCGGTGGTGCCAGTGTGGGCCCTCGTTAGGGCAACGAGGCGACCAGAGGTCTTCGAGGAAGTTGCCGGTGGGGAAGTCGTTGTCGCGTATGGGGATGCATCGCGGGTGCCTGCGCGGTCGGGGGCGGGTTGTGTTCCTCCGGACACGGGCTGATACATCGGATTGTGTTCACGTGGACACGTGGCTGCACGGCGCGCGGATCAGTGCCTCTCCGGCTCGTGGCGCTCGGATGCCCCGTCCTCGGGCTCCGACGCTCTCCTCACCCCGTGCCTCCGCATGATCTTCAACAGGCTCGCGTGATCCGCGAGACCGAGAGCGCGCGCGGTCCGCGTCACGTGCCAGGCATTCCGCTGGAGGGCCGCCACGATGATTTGCCGCTCGGCCTCGGCCCGCAGCTCGACGAAGGTGCTGGCCTCGGACACCGGCGCCGACGCGGGGAGCGTCCCGCTCACCTCCACCGGAATGTACTCCTCGCCAAGCGCTTCGCCATCACAGGCGATCACCATCCGCTCGATCACGTTGCGAAGCTCGCGCACGTTGTTGCGCTTCCAGTCGTAGGCGCATAGCCGTTCCACCGCGGCCGCGGAGATGATCTTCCGTCGCATCCCGAACCGCTCGCAGATGCCGCGCAACAGGTGATCGACGAGCTCGGGAATGTCCGATCGGCGCTCGCGCAGTGGGGGAACGCGCAGGGCGTGCACATCGAGACGGAAGAAGAGATCCTCACGGAAGCGTCGCTCTTCCACTTCGATCCGCAGCTCGCGGTTCGTCGCGGCGACGATGCGCGCCGCCACCGGGACCGGGCGGGATGCGCCGACGCGCGTGACCTGTCGCTCCTCGAGTGCGCGCAGGAGCTTTGCCTGTGCCGCGAGCGGAAGCTCACCAATCTCATCGAGAAAGAGCGTTCCCTTGCCGGCTGCCTCGAAGGCGCCCTTCCTCGTGGCGTGGGCGCCGGTGAACGCGCCACGCTCATGGCCGAACAGCTCGCTCTCGACGAGATGCTCGGGAATGGCCGCACAGTTCAGCGCAATGAAGGGCTCGCGTTCGCGCCCGCTGAGGCGGTGCACGTCACGCGCGACGAGCTCCTTGCCGGAGCCGCTCTCGCCGATGATCAGCACCGTCGAGGGAATCGGCGCGATGCGGACGATGCTCTCCTTCAACCGGCGCATCGGTGGGCTGTCCCCGACGAGCGCGGAATCGTCGGCGGCGTAGGTCCGCAGGTTCGCCACTTCGGCGAGGAGCTGCCGTCGCTCGATGGCGCTTTCCACCTCTCGCGCAACGCGCTCCACCGGATCGTTCTTGTCGATGAAGCCGTACGCCCCCGCGCGCATGGCCTGCACGCAGCGATCGTAGTTCCCCGTGCCGGTGTACACGACCACCGGCACGTCGAGCTTTCGTTCGCGCATCGCGCGGAGCACGCCGAACCCGTCGCGCCCCGGCATCTCCAGGTCGAGTATCACGCAGTCGACAGGCTCGCGCGCGAGCATCTCGAGCGCGGCATCACCGTCGGTGGCCACGAGCGCCTCCATGCTCGTCAGGCGCCGAAGGTCGTAGGCGTACTGCTCGGCGAGCGCGCGAACGTCGTCGACGATGAGAAGGGTGTTCATGATCGACCGGATCCTGCGAATCGTGAGGTGGCCACATGCGCTGGAAGCTCGACGGTGACGGTCGTGCCACGGTCAGGCGCCGTGTCGATGTAGAGGCTGCCGCCGTGGTCCGAGACCAACCGCCGCACGACCGTGAGCCCCAGGCCCGTGCCGTTAGGCCTGGTCGTGTAGAATCCCGCCAGAGCACGGCTGAGCTCATCCGGCGTCATCCCACGGCCGGTGTCGGCAATGACGATGCGCACGACGTCGTCGTGGCTGGTGGTCGTCATCGTCACCGCGCCACCGTCGAGGCTGTGCACGGCATTGGTCAACAGATTGTCGAGGATGCGGCGGAGCGCGATCGGATCGCCGAAGACGGGCGGCAGCCCGGTCCGCACCTCCAGCTGGACTGGCGTCGCATAGGCGTCGCGTAGCGCCATCGCGGCATCGCGCGCGATCGCGGCCACATCGACGGGCTTGCGCTCGGTTCGGGGCGCGAGGCGCGCCCACCGCGTTGCCAGCTCGTCGAGATAGGCGACGCTGGAGTCGAGGGTCGCTCGGCGCTCACCGAATACCGTCGCGAGGTCATGCGGCGACGTCTGCTGCACGTGTGACAGATGGCGCAGCACGTTCCGAATGGGCACCAGTCCATTCTTCACATCGTGGTTCACCTGTCTCGCCATCTCGCCCACCGTCGCGCGGCGTTCCGCGTCGCGAAGGCGTGCGGCGCTCGTGCGCAGGCGTCGGGTCATCGCCGAGAAGCGGCGTGCGAGCGTGCCGACCTCATCGTCGCGTTCGGCGACCGCGTCGACGTCGGGGGTGGTGAAATCGATCGAGAGCGCGGCACGGGCGAGGGTCGCCAGCGGGCGGCTCAGCGCCGTGGCGAGCCACATCACGAGGACCGCGCCCATCAACGCAGCGACCAGGAACGAGCCGGCGATCCAGCGGTCGAGATCGCCGCGCAACGAACGGAGCTCCGAGCCTAACGGCGCGATCGCCAGGTGCGTCTGCTGTGGCGGCGTCGCCGTATCGCCGACGAGCATGAGTGGCAGCGTTTCGAGCATCGTCGAGGACCGGGCGGTGGGCTCACCCAGCACCAGCGACACCTGGAGCTCGCCATCTCGTCCGAGCCGTGTGAAGAAGGACTCGTCGACGGTCGTCCCGCCGACGAGGGTGAACCGACGTCCGCCGACGTGGATGGCGTGCGCGCCCGCGAGCGCCGTGAACGAGCCGCTGGCCGTCTTCACACGAATCAGCGTATTGCTGCCCGCTGTCGAGCCAATTCGCGCCGGCAGTCCGGGATCCGCGCGACCGAACTCGTTTCGAAAGTGACCGGAGCTGACGACACGGTCTTCGTCGTCGTAGATCCGCAGCATCGAGAGTCCCGCGATCTCCATTGCGCGTCCGGTCCAGTCGAGCACGTATCGCCGGTGGGCGGCATCGCCACGCACCGCGCCAAGCCGGAACCGGTCATCGGAGGAGAGATCGGCGGCGAGGATCTCGAGCCGCGCCGCGATCGTCGCGCTCTCGCGGGCCAGATCCTGGCGGACGATGTCGATGAGCGTACCCACCCGACGCTCGTACTGCGCCGTCACTCTGCGCGTCACCTCGCGTCGCACGCCGTGCGCGAGTACGCCGAGGGGAAGCAGCGCCGCGAGCGCGAAGGCGAGGGACATGCGCGCGCGAATCGTCATGGGCGTGGCGCGATCGCGTGCGCGCGCGTCTCGATCAGCGGGATGAATGCCGCCGCCCTCGGCGCGGGCGGGATGAGCCTCGCCAGCGCCTCACATGTTGCTCCGGCGGGCCTGGCCACCGACGCGACGAACACGGCGGCTCCGTCCGTCCGGAGTGCAGCGGCGAATTCGGTGGGAGCGAGGCCGGCGGCAGCGGTGGCCGTGTCGCCGGCGAGCCCGACGAGGCGCTCGGCGAGCTCACGCGCCGTCAGGTCGCCCGTCTCGTAGACGATGCGCCGTGGTCGCGTGACCACGGTGCCGGAGGTCTCGGGCTGTGGAGCCGGCTCGCACCGTGACATGACGGCCGAGCGTGCATCGGCTCGAACCGCGTCCGGTGAGACGGCGGCGCCTAACGTGTCGGCCGCCCGCGGGACGACGGCCAGGTAGAGGCGATCCCACGGCAACGGCTCGACGACGAGGCCACGTTCTCGCGCATAGGCGATGAGGTCGGCGTCCTCCGTGACGAGAAGAGCGCGTCCCGTGTCGAGCGCATCGCGTGCACGTGCCGCATCGAGACGATGTACGGCGGCGCCGGACTCGGTGAGCGCGACTTGCACGCTCCATTGCGCTGTGGGGCCCGCTGTCCATGGGCGGAGGAGCGCGGCGGCGAGTCGTGCGGCGCACGCGTCGCGCTCGAGACCGCTGGCGGTGAACGCGACGAACGCGCTATCGGCCGCGCGCGAGGGAGCGGCGGACGGCGCGCAGGTCTCTGCGACGATCGGCGATTCCGGAGGAACACGCAGGCCGCTGCTGCACGCACTCAGTGCGTACAGCACCAGCCATCCCACGCGCTGCCTGCGACCGCCCGCCTGCCGCATCGGTACCTGGTCTCACGGGTAAAGCGTGCGACTGCCCTCTCCTGTGATAAACCGAACGAATGTTCCCCCCATTAAGAGGGGATTAACATCCCGTGAGCTGTCGATGAGCTCGGTACCCCTGGATATCGGGGCCCGGACAGGCCATTGATAAAAGCTTCCGCACGGCCCGAGGTGGCGAGATGCCGGACGCGACCAGACGGTGGATGCGAAGCGAAGACTATCAGAGATTCGTAGAGATCGCCGCGAATGCGCGCTCCGCGGCGGACCTGGCGAAGCTACGCGCGGAACTGCGCGCAACGTGGCCCGATGACGCTACCGCGCAGCTGCTCGCGGAAGTGCTCTACGATCAGGAGCAGTCATTCGACGCTCCCGACGGCGCTCGTGCTCAGGCGTCGGCGGTGTGGCACGAGGATCCGACGCTCTTCCACCCGCGTCGCACGCGGAGGATCTCGGCCGAGATTCCGGCGGTCTCCGCCGAAAGCGTCAAACCACCGGGTGCCGCCTAACGGCTGACGTCAGCCCGGCGGACCGGGACGACGCTCGGGAGTTCTCGGCTCCGCGCGCCGCGTCGGCGCCTCGACGGCGCGGGCCAGCAGCTCCTGCAACTGTACATCCGTCATGCTCACCCACTCGGGCGGGTAATGTGGGAGGCGTTTGCGGGCGTCCTCTTCCAGCGTCTCGAACGCGAGCCACCCGTGCTCGAACTCGCCGAGCGTGGACTCCCGCTTGGAGGTCCGCGACAGGCT
>DASRHU010000218.1:0-9228 GCA_035650335.1 Gemmatimonadaceae bacterium
TTCCTCGAGATGTGTGAGTCGGCGCCGGTCACGGCGGCGGTCATCGATCTCGCGGACTACGGCCAGCCGACGTTCGACGACCTGCGGCAGTTCCGCCTGCGTCATGGGTCCACCGCGCTCGTGCTTTACATCGCCGTGCCGCCGGTCTCGGTACAGGATGTCTTCGAGGCGGGGCGATTCGGATTCGATGCAATGGTCGTGGCCGGCGAGGGCGACGACCCGCAGGCGCTCCAGGACGTCATCGAGCGGGCGATGGCCCGCGGGGCCGGCGAGCTGCTCAGGAAAGGGCTGGGCGATACGCCGCCGACCCCGCGCGATGCGGCGCTCGCATCGGTGGCCCGAGCGCACGAGCGACTGTCACCGGAAAAGCTGGCGCGCTTGTTAGGCATCAGACGGCGGACGCTCACCGAGCGGCTGGTGCGCGCCGGCTTCCCCGCCCCGCAGCGGCTCATCGCCTGGGGACGGCTCATCGTGGCGGCGCGGTTGCTGGAGGACCCCGACCGCAAGGCCGATGCGATCGCGATGACGCTCGACTTCCCGTCGGGGAGCGCGTTCCGGAACATGTGCCAGCGCTACCTCGGCGCGACGCCGCAGGAGATTCGCGCGCGCGGCGGCGCCGACTACGTGGTGGGTGCCTTCCTGAAAGCGATCGGGCGTGGATCGCGGGAGGCGGATCGGCCGCCCCGGCTGACGCCTCGCTCCCTCGACATCGCGGTCTGAGCGGCCCGCCTAACGGGCCAGCCTCAGTACGACGCCCAGTTGTCGGTCCAGGCGTTGTCGAGCGGCACCAGGCCGGAGTACGGCTGGAGCGCGCGGGCGATGATGCAGGAGTTGTAGCGGAACGTCTTGGTCCCGTTCGCGAGGTCGCTCTCGGGCACCGCGATGCCGAGCTGCATGTTGAGCCCGCTGATCGTCGCGCCGCGCACCGTGGTGGTACCGTTGGAGGTCACCGTCCCACCGACGAGCACCACGCCATCCCACGTCTGGCCGCCGTTGATCGTGAAGTTGCCGGAGATGATCAGCACGCCGCGCCCGCTGTTCGGCAGCGACAGGTCCCCCGTGACCATGATGATCGGCCAATAGGTCGGATCCGTGAAGGACGGGGCGGGCGGGAACATGTCGGGCGGAACGGTGATGTCCGGCTCGAGCGACTCCCCGGCGAGCACGCCCGCCCAGTCCACGCGCGCCGAGTCGTTCGACGCGGGCGGGGGGCCGAGATCCCTGATGGGCGGGTTACCCGTCGGGACCGACGTACCGCCTGACTGCGTGTATCCCGGCGTCGTGGGTACCGCCACGCCGGCAACCGCGGGAAGCGCTCCACACTCGTCCACGCCGTCGATCGTACCGGCGCCTCCGTTCTTGTGAATGCCGGAGAGGCTCGTCCACGCGCCGGGGATCGCCATGTTCCCCGTTTCCCACTTGAAGATCTGGCCGACCGTTCGCGTCGCGGCCGGCACGCCCGGCGGAAGCGGAACGGTGCGAACCCCCGTCGACCGGAGCGCGTAGAGTCCCGGAATGCCGCCGAACGAGGCGCGCAGGCGCGTCACGACGACGTCGGCGTAGCCACCAGGTTGTACGACCCGGATCGATTCTGACACCGCCGGCTCACCGACGAATCCGAAGGACGCGCGGTCCTCGAGGTAGCGCTCGCGGCCCGACTCCGCCAGCGCGAAGGCGGCAACCTGCTCTTCCTGGTTGTCCACCGAGCGCATCTCGTTGGAGTTGATGGTGAAGGCGGCCGTCAGCGAGAGCGCCAGGATCGTCATCAGCAGGATGACGACGGGCAGGGCCGCTCCGCGGCGGTGGCCCGCGACGCATGACCTAACGACACGTGCGCTCATAATCTGTTCCTGAAGAAGACGGACGTCGTCAGCTGGGCGTTTCGCGGCGCGCCGGTGATGCGCGGCGAGGCCTCGCTCGCGCCGGTGAGCACGAGCTCGAACCCGCGAATGTCGGTCAACGGGGGCACCGCGTCCTGCGCCGTGTTCGCGTTGAGCGGATAGAACCGGAAGCGGGCAGTCGCCGCGAAGGGGGCGGCGAGCTCTTCCCGTTCACCCGTCGCGTCGATGCGGCGCCAGAGCGCCGTGCGCCCGGGAATCGCGGCCGACGGCGCGAACGCGTACGTCAGACGACGGTAGAGCATCACCACCGTGCCGGAGGCCGCACCGTTCGGGAGAACGGGCATGAGACCGACGCGCTGCGCGATCGGCGTGATGCCGGCGCCCACGCACGTCCCCGGCACGGGCGGAACGATCATCGCGCCGCCCTCGACATAGTTGTAGTTGCCGAGACGGCCGCGCCAGGCATATCCGGAGAAGCCGGGCTCGGCGAGCATCGCCGAATCGGCCGGGAGCAGGGAGACCGTCGAGACGCCGCTGGGCGACGCGCAATACACGCCGAACACGTACGGAACGCGCAGCGTGATCGACGTCGCGCTCGCGGCCACCACGCCGCCACCGCTCTCGACCATGCGCAGCTCGCTCAGCATGAGGTTGAGCGCCGCACGCGACACGGCGCGCGCATTTCGGCCGGCGCCCTGGTGCTCGTAAAACCGCGCCTGCGACGTCAGCATGCGCACGATGCCGCCCCCGACGATCCCGAGAACGATGATCGTGACGAGGAGCTCGATGATCGTGAGACCCCGGCGGCGGCGCAGCATGATCACGGCCTAAAAGAGGTTGAGCGGGTGAAAGCCTTTCGGCTTCGTCCGCACCAGAATCGCCGTGTCCGGGCGCAGGGCACTGTTCGCCGGCGTGAGCACGAAGGTCACGCGACGACGCCTCACGGTCACGTCCTGGACGGTAATGCACTCCGAGCGCGGCAGGAGCCCGGTGGAGATGCTGGTGCACCCCGCCCGGCTCGGCAGCGAATCGAAGGGCAGAACCTCGAGGCGGTTCACCTGTGCCGCGATCGCGCCGGCGCGAACGGTCGCGATTCCGTTGAGCTGCGAGCCGCGCGCCACCTGCGTCGTGAACGACGCGATCGACACCGTGACGATGGCGAACACGACCAGGGCGACGGTCACCTCGATCAGCGTGATACCGCGGCGAGCCGGGTGCTTCGCGGCGCGCACGAGGCGACGGCGCCGCAAACGCATTCGGATCATGGGATCACCCTCACGAGTCCGGCGCGCGTCATCGTGATGCGCCGGGAGTAATTCCCCGCCCTCACCGTGATGAGCGCCGACGTCGTCGCCGTGCCTTGGGGAAGCAGGTCCACCGTCGAGGGCGCGCCCGCGACCGAGTAGAGCTTGAACTCGCTGGCGGCGCCGAATTGGCGACGCGAGATGAGCTGACCGCTGGCGCGATCGACGAGACGAATCTCCTTGGCCGCGCCATCGACCACCACGCGAAGCGGGCGGCGCTGACGGCCGGCCAGGGAGACGGCCTTCTCGAGCTCGGCGGCCACGATCTGCGCGGCGCCGTTCACTCGCGAATGGGTGATATCCCGCGAAACGTTCGGCGCCGCCATCCCGACGAGGATGGCGATCATCGCCACCGTGACGAGCATCTCGATGAGCGTGAAGCCCGGGCGGCAGCGGCGAGTGTCTAATGAACGTAGCGTCATGACCCGTTTGTTAGGCAGATCACATACCGCACGGGCCGTTATGAGCTAACTCGCTGGCTGACAAGCGGATAGGCCTTCGGATCGCCCCGCCATCCGGGCGAAATACCCGGGCGTTCTGCAATCAGGTCGGGCAGACTGCCATCCCGAAGGAGGGACGAAGCGGCCGGGGTTTCTTCGGAGTCACCCGAGGGCGGTCAGATCTTCTCGTCTCCCATGAGGACCGCCATGATCGCCTTCTGCACATGGAGCCGGTTCTCGGCCTCATCCCACACGCGGCTCTGCTTGCCGTCGATCACCTCGGCCGCCACCTCCTCGCCGCGGTGGGCGGGGAGGCAGTGCAGGAAGATCGCGTTAGGCGCGGCGCGCTTCATCAGCGCCTCGTCAACGATGAAGCCGCGGAAGGCCTTGGCGCGCACCGCCTGCTCCTCCTCCTGCCCCATCGATGCCCACACGTCGGTGTTCACGACGTGCGCTCCTTCCGCCGCTTCCTTGGGGTCGCGGACGACGGTGACCGTCGCGTTGCCGCGCGCACGCTCGATGAGCGCGGGGTCGGGGTCGTACCCTTCCGGACAGGCGAGCACCAGCTCGAAGCCGAGGCGATAGGCGGCGTTGATCCAGGAGTTCGCCATGTTGTTGCCGTCACCGATCCACGCCACGCGCTTGCCATCCCATCCACCGAGGTGCTGTCTCACGGTGAGCAGGTCGGCGAGCACCTGGCAGGGGTGCAGCCAGTCGGTGAGCCCGTTGATCACCGGCACGTCGGCGTACTTCGCCAGCTCCTCGATCTCGGCGTGCGCGAACGTGCGAATCATGATCCCATCGACGTACCGCGAGAGCACGCGCGCGGTGTCGGCGATCGGCTCGCCGCGCCCGAGCTGGACGTCCCGCGGCGAGAGGAACAGCGCGTGTCCGCCGAGCTGCCAGGCGCCGACCTCGAACGACACGCGCGTCCGCGTCGAGGACTTCATGAAGATCATCGCCAAAGATTTCCCGGCGAGGGGTTTCTTCGTGTAGCGCCCCTGCGACATCGCCTGTGCGAGATCGAAGAGTCGGCGCAACTCATCAGCCGAGAAGTCGGGGATCGCGAGAAAGTCGCGATGTGCGCGATCGGGCATGGGGACAGAATTCGGAATGCGGAATGCGGAGAACAAAACCCGCGAGTGCGGCCAGAACGGGCGGAAGTTAGCCGGGGGCCGTCGCACGTGGGGAGTGGCGCGGTGCGAGTCGCATCCCGAACACGGGCCGTGGCCCGTCCGGCCCCGCACTTGCGTTACGGCGCTTTGCGCACCATAACGGATCGAGCAGGGGCCATCGACCGCTTCGGGGGATGTATGAGGGCATCGTTCACGATCGTCGGCGTGCTGGCGCTCACGGTGGTAGCGCCACGTGCGGAAGCGCAGTCCCAATCGCGCGTCAAGCTGGGTGCGGCATTCGGCCCCGGCTGGGAGACGCGCGGTGCGGGCGGACCATCCGGGACGCACTTCGCGCTGAGCGCGACGCTGAACCGCGCGAGCTCTCGATTGAGCTACCGCCTCGAGACCATGCTCGATGATGACGAGCAGTCGCGTCGTGGCGCCGCGTCGAGTATCAGGCTCCACCGTCATGCGACCTTCGCGCTCACGGTGAGCGCGGTGCGCCGCTTCTCGAAGCAGCCGACCGGCGCGTACGCCATCGGCGGCGTCGGGCTCTACCATCAGTGGAACGAGATGATCCAGCGCGAGCCGGATGCGGCCGAGGAGCGCACGGGTCTCTGGTCGAACGCGCGCCCGGGCGTGAACGCCGGGCTGGGCTACACGTTCACGCTGCGCGGACAGGAGATGTTCATCGAGTCACGCTACCACACCACCGGATTCGAGTCGCGGATTCCAATCTCGATCGGGGTGCGAATCTAGAACGCTCGGGTGCTCGAGAGGCTCGGGGTGCTCAGATCGCTGGGCACCCTTTGCTTTTTCGGCGTCGCTACAGGATGTACTTCCGGAGGTCCTCGTCCTCGACGATCGACCGCAGCCGGTCACGCACGGTGCGTTCGTCGATGACGATGTGCTTCACCGGTCGATCGGGAAGCTCGTAGAGCACATCTTCCAGCAGCGTCGTCATCACGGTGTGCAGCCGCCGGGCGCCAATGTTCTCCATGCGCTCGTTCACCGTCGCCGCGATGCGCGCGACCTCGCGGATTCCGTCGTCGCGGAAGTCGAGCTTCGCTCCCTCCGCCTCCACCAGCGCGACGTACTGCTTGATCAGCGCGTTCTCCGGCTCGGTGAGGATGCGCACGAAGTCGGCTTCGGTGAGCGGCTTCAGCTCCACCCGGATGGGGAATCGTCCCTGCAGCTCGGGAATGAGATCGCTGGGCTTCGAGACGTGAAACGCTCCGGCCGCGACGAAGAGGACGTGGTCCGTCTTCACCATCCCGTACTTCGTCTGCACGTTCGACCCTTCGACGATCGGCAGGAGGTCGCGCTGCACTCCCTCGCGTGACACGTCCGGTCCGTGGGACTGTCCGCGCTCGCCGGCGATCTTGTCGATCTCGTCGAGGAAGATGATGCCGAGCTTCTCGACTCGCTCGAGCGCATCGGAGGTCACGTCTTCCTGATCGATGAGCTTGTCGAACTCCTGCTCGAGGAGAATGCGACGCGCCTCGGAGACTTTCACCGTGCGCTTCTTCTTTCGTTTCGGCAACATGTCCTGGATCATGTCGCTGAAGTTCTCCATCCCCTCGGCCGCTCCCTGCGGGACCATCATGTCGAACATGGGACCGGCCGACTGGGTGACCTCGACCTCGACCTCTCGCCCCTCGAGCTGGCCATCGAGCAGTAGCTGCTTCAGCTTTTCGCGAGTACGACGGTAGCGCTCCCTCGCACCGTCGTCCTGCTCCGTCTGGACCTCGCCGGCGGCGGAGACCACGAACAGCGTCGGCGCTCCGCCGGCGGCCGCGGCTGGTTCCGGCTTGGCGGCGGGCGGCTGCTTCGCGTCCTGCGGAACGGGGAGCAGCAGATCGAGCAAACGCTCCTCGACTTTCTCGTGCGCGAGATCCTCGACCTCGGTCTCTCGCTCGGTGCGCACCATGTCGATGGCGCTGTCGACGAGATCCCGAACCATCGATTCCACGTCGCGGCCGACGTAGCCAACCTCGGTGAACTTCGACGCCTCGACCTTGATGAACGGCGCTCCGGCGAACTTGGCGAGCCGCCGGGCGATCTCGGTCTTTCCGACACCGGTGGGGCCGATGAGGATGATGTTGTTCGGCGAGATCTCGTCGCGGATCGAGTCGGGCGCCTGCTGGCGGCGCCAGCGATTGCGCAGCGCGATCGCTACCGACTTCTTCGCGTCGCCCTGCCCGACGATGTAACGGTCGAGCTCGGCGACGATCTGCTTCGGTGTGAGATCGGCGAGACGCGCGATGGCGGCCTGGGTGCGCTTAGAGAGCATCGTTAGGGAAAGGCGAGTGCGGAAGGCGGAATCCGGATTGCGGGTAAGGGCCTGACCTTGGCGATGGTCTTACACCGTTCCGGATTCCGCCTTCCGCATTCAAAGCTCCAATACCGTGATCTTCGAATTCGTGTAGATACAGATTTCTCCCGCGATTTCCAGAGCCTTCCGCACGATCTCGGGAGCGGTGAGTGACGAATGCTCGCGGAGCGCGCGCGCGGCGGCGAGGGCGAATGGGCCGCCGGATCCGATGGCGACGATGCCGTCGTCAGGCTCGATCACGTCGCCGGTGCCGGAGAGGACGAAGCCGTGCTCCTTGTCCACAACCGCGAGGAGCGCCTCGAGCCGCCGCAGCACGCGGTCGCTTCGCCAGTCCTTGGCGAGCTCGACAGCCGCCCGGGGCAGATTCTCGGGGAAGCGCTCGAGCTTCTCCTCGAAGCGCTCGAACAGCGTGAACGCGTCGGCCGTCGAGCCGGCGAAGCCAGCGAGGACTTTCCCGCCCTTGAGGGTTCGCACCTTCTGGGCGTTCGCCTTCATCACGGTCTCGCCGACGCTCACCTGGCCGTCGCCCCCGAGGGCAACGCGGCCATCGCGCCTCACCGCGAGGATCGTGGTGGAACGAATACGTTGGGCTTTCGGCATGGTGGAAAGATAGCGAACCCCCGGGATCGGGGGATCGAGGGAAGACGGGGTCGAGGGCGGTGCCCGGAACCCCAGCTGCTACCTGATACGGAGGCGGCGCGTCTCGCCGGGCGGGACGGAGGTGCGAGGGGGCTCCGGCTCGATCTCCGGTGACACGCCCGCGACCAGATCGCCGGGGACCGCCGGCGTCGGGACCTCACGGTCCACGTGCGTGCGCGCGCGGGGTCGCAGCGGCTGCGGTTCGGTGTCGTCCTCGTCTGTGACGTCCGCGCGGGCGCCCGGTTCCGGACCGAGCATGAACGCCTTCACGTAGCCCCAATTGAGATACACCCCGACACCGAATGCGACGACACCGAGCATCACGGCGAGCGTGCCGTAGCGCCAGACGTCTCGCCCGAAGAGCGCCGCCGCGACGAACAGCGTGCCGACGCCGATGGCGACCTGGCCGCCGGGGTGCCTCGGCGGGCGGGTGCGCTTGCGCCGGTCGGCACCCTGGTGCGGCTGCTCGTGCAGCAGGGCGTCGGCGATGAGGGCGACGCCGGCCACCACGAAGAGGAGGCCAAGCAGGATTGGGAAATGCTCGAGACGCATCGTGCGGAAGGTAATGCAAAGTTGGTTCCCAGTTGGAGCGGGCCTGGGGCCAAGGGCCAGGGGCCAAGGGGAGGGTGAGGGATCGCAGACCTACCGTGAACCCTTCACCCTCCCCATGGCCCCTGGCCCTTGGCCCCTGGCCCTAGGCTCTAGGCCCGGGGGTGCGCCTTCCGATAGACCTCCTTCAACCGCTCGACGCTCACGTGAGTGTAGATCTGCGTCGTGGACACGGAGGCGTGGCCGAGGAGCTCCTGGACTGCGCGCAGGTCGGCGCCCGCGTCGAGGAGGTGGGTGGCGAACGTGTGGCGGAGCGAGTGCACCGAGAGCCCGGCATCTTCGTCCAGCTGGCGAAGAAACCGTGTTACGGCGTACTGGATCGCGCGAAGGGAGATTCTCTTGCCCGACCGGCTCAGGAAATACGCCGTCCGGTCTCCGCCGACGTCGCGGAGCAGCTCGTCACGCTTCGCCTCGTAGTTGCGAAGGGCCAGCTGCGCATGATCGCCGACCGGAACGATGCGCTCCTTCCTCCCCTTCCCGCGCACCTTCACCTGCTGCGACACGAGATCGAGATCGACGCGGTTGATGCCGCGCAGCTCCGACAGGCGCATGCCGGTGGAGTAGAACAGCTCGAGGATCGCGAGGTTCCTGACGTCGGCGAAGCGGCCTTCCCACGCGCGGGTCTCGGCCATCTGGAAGAGCAGCCCGATCTGCGCCCGGTCGAGGTATCCGGGTAGATGCTTCTCGAGCTTCGGCGTCCCCACACCGCGTGCCGGGTTCGCCTCGACCTCCTCGGCGCGGTGAAGGAACTTGTAGAAGGACCGCACCGCCGAGAGGGTGCGCGCGATCGAGCGCTTGCCGAGCCCCGACCTCGTTAGGTGCGCCATGAAGCCGCGAATGGCGAGCCGATCGATGCCGCCCCAGCTCCATTCGCCCGCGCCGTAGTAGGTGGAAAGAAACTCGGTGAATGCCCGCAAATCGCGCGAGTACGCCTTGACGGTGTGT
>DASRHU010000219.1:0-19541 GCA_035650335.1 Gemmatimonadaceae bacterium
GATAGCCCCCGCGGCCTAACGCGAGGTGCACCAGGCGCGGTCCGCCACACGAGATCGCCACGTGGGTAATGCGGCGGTCGGGGCGATCGGAGAAGAACAGCAGATCGGCGGGCGCGAGCGCGTCGGCTCCGCGGTCGACGGCAGTGCCCACTACCGCCTGTTGTGACGCATCGCGCGGGAGCGGGACGCCGTGGAGACCAAACACCGTCTGGACGAGGCCCGAGCAGTCCGCTCCCCACGGCGAGATCCCGCCCCACTGGTACGGCGTCCCCGCGAAAAAGTCCATCGCGCTGCGGACAATCGCGCCACCGTCGCGTGGGAACCGCTTCGGGACCTCGGCGCCATCCAGCACGTCACCACTTTCGACGACCGCGCTGTCGGGAACGAGCGCGCCGAGCGGAAGCGGGTTCGCCCACCCCCGGCTCCCGCGAATGACGCAGCCGAGCGACATGCGTTGTCGGTCGTGCGTCTCTACTCCGTCGGTGCCGACGTAGCCGCGATGGACCCAGCCCTCATACGCATCCGCTCCGCGAACGCGGAGCCACGGCTCACGCTCCTCGAGAACCGTTAGGCGGTGACCGGCGAGACGCTGCGACACCTGCTCGCTGCTCGCCCTGGGCTCCGCCAGCAACGGGGCAACGGCGGCCGTCACGATCAGTGTCGTCATGTGAGCCGGCCGTCGGCAAGGCCAGGGATGCCATCCCGCCCGCGCGCCAGGCGCACGGCACGCTCGATCGCGGCTTCGAGCGCGGCCACGGCCATCGCCTCCACCTGAAGCATCGGCGCCTGCACGCCTCGCAGAGGCCCCGTGGCGAAGACGACATCGCCGTCATACGACGTGCCGACGGGCGTGATGCGCCTTCCCAGCGCGACGCTCGACGCCGCCGCCAGCTGTGCCAGCTCTTCGCGCGACAGCGCGGCGTTCGTCATCACGACCGCCAGCGTGGTATTGTGCAACACGGTCGCCCCAAAGCGCGCGCTCGGCGGCAGCGTTCCCATGACGAGCGATCGGGACAGATCGACGAACCCGCCGCCGTCGGTACGCGCTCCGGCGATGATGCGGCCGGCCGCATCGCGCACGTCGCCAAGCGCGTTCACGACCGCGAGCGCTCCGATGTGCAGCGCACCGGCAGTCTCGACCGCCAACCCGATGCCGCCTTTCATGGCGCGCTCCGGTCCGGCGGCTTTGCCCACTGTCGTCCCCGTCCCCGCGCCGACGCTTCCCTCCTCCACCTCGCTCGAGCGCGCCCGCTCGCACGCTTCATACGCCATCGCCTGCGTCGGGCGCGCGGTGGGGGAGCCGCACGGCGCGAGATCGAACACCACGGCCGCCGGCACGATCGGCACCACCGAGACGCCGACGGGAAACCCGCGCCCGCGCTCTTCCATCCATCGCATGACGCCGCCGGCGGTGTCGAGCCCGAACGCGGATCCGCCGGTGAGCACGATCGCATCGACGCGGTCCACGAGGTGACGCGGTGAGAGCGCATCGAGCTCGCGCGTGCCGGTGGCGCGTCCCAGCACGGCGGCGCCGGCGCGGAACGGTCCCTCGATGCCGCGAACGATGGTGACGCCGGTGGCTCCCACCTGGTCGGAGGCGTGGCCGACGGCCATCCCCAATGCGCCGAGGTCAGCGCCCACGTCCCTTGGTCGGGCGAATCTTCGGGAGGGGGAGATCGATCGCGCGCAGCGCGACCGCGATCTCCTGGTCCTCGAGACGACGGATCGCCGCCAGCAAATCGTCGCGGCGCACGGCGCTGCTCACCGCCGCGCTGCGGAGCGGCGCCGAGAAGGAGCGGTCGAGGGAGAGAAACACCAGGGTCGCGCGCCACATGCCGGCACCGGCGTCGAACGCCGGATCCGCCATGACGGTGTAGGCGCGGTCATCGAGGTCGAATCGCTCGCGCACGAGCAGGAGCTCGCCACTCACGTCGCCTGCGTCACTCCGCGCTTCTCCTGACACGCCTTGCATAACGTGACGCCACGCATCTGACACACGAGACAGATGAACGTGCCGCAGTCGTCGCACGGATATCCCTCGGAGGCTCGCTCCTCATTGCCGCAGTTGCGGCACTTCATGCTGTCGCGCTCTTTGAGCTCGCTCATCGGATACTGGTCTCCTTTCGCTTAGAGAGCGGGCCAAGGGCCAAGGGCCACCGGCTGCCCTGCCCCTCGACCCTCCCCCTGGCCCCTGGCCCTTGGCCCTTGGCCCGGCTCATCCACGCCCCAATCCATACGTCCGGATCTTGTTGATCAACGTCGCTCTCGAGATGCCAAGCTCCCTCGCGGCCCGTGTGCGGTTGTCGTTATGCGCGCGCAGCGTGCGCTCGATGTGGGCGCGCTCCACCTCGTCGAGCGTCTTCGGCACGTGACGCTCGACGCCGGCGCCGGTCGCGTCCCGAACCTCCGGCGGCAGATGCTCCGTCCCGATCCTGCGCGCGCCCCGGCCGACGATCATCGCGCGCTCGAGCACGTTGCGCAGCTCACGCACGTTGCCGGGCCACGAATAGCGCAGCAGCTGATCGAGCGCGCCCTCCGTCAGCTCCATCGGCGCTTCCGGAAGCTGCACGTGAAGCTCCTCGAGGCAGCGGGCAACCAGATCCAGCATGTCCTCACGCGCACGGGCCCGCAACGGCGGGAGATGCACCGGCATGACACTCAACCGGTAGTAGAGATCCTCGCGAAAGCGCTCCTCGACCACCTCGCTGGCGAGATCCCTGATCGTGGCGGCGATCACGCGCACGTCGACGGTAATGTCCTGCGTTCCGCCGACACGCCGGAACGACCTTCCTTCCATCACCTTCAACAGCTTCGGCTGAACCGCGGGATCGAGCGCCCCGATCTCGTCGAGGAAGAGCGTTCCGCCGTCCGCGACCTCGAACAAGCCGAGTCGTCGCTCGTTCCCCGCGCCGGCAGCTTCCTGCCCAAACAGCTCGATCTCGAGCGCTTTCGCCGACAACCCGGCACAGCTCAGCTCGACGAACGGACGCGAGGCTCGCGGGCTCGCGGTGTGGATCGCCTCCGCGACTCGTCCCTTTCCGGTTCCGCTCTCGCCAATGAGGAGCACCGTGGTGCGCTCGGCGCTCGCCAGCAGATCGATCTGGTGCGCCAGCTCGCGCATCGCGGGTGAGGAGCCGAGGAGGGCGGCTGTGCGCGCGCCGCGCCGCTCGATCAGATACTTGTTCAGCTCGCGCAGCCGTGCCTTCTCCAGCGCACGCTCGGCCGCGACGCCCAGGTGCGGCAGCTCCACCGGCTTCGTCAGAAAGTTCTCCGCGCCGCGACGCATGGCCTCCACCGCCAGCGGGATGTCGCCGTGACCGGTGACGATGATGATGACCCGCTGGTCGGGATGCAGGCGATCGAGCAGCTCGAAGCCCTGGACGTCGGGAAGCTTCAGGTCGAGCAGCACGAGATCCGGGTGGAGACGCTGACAGGCATCGATGCCGTCGTCGCCGGTGTGGGTGCGAACGACCTGGTGACCCGAGCGCTCGAAAAACGCTCCGAACGACGATGCGAGCTCGACTTCGTCGTCGATGATGACGATCGTTGCCACCTAGCGACGCACCTCCGCACAGAGCAGCTCGGCCACCTCCTCCAGCGCGAACGGCTTACAGATGTACGGGCGACCGGCCTGCTCGAGAAAGGCGCGCGCGCCTTCGCTCTCGACGTCGCCGGTCGCGAACACGACCCGCGCCGCATGCTCCGGATCGCTCGCCTGGAGCTCGGCGAACAGCTCGTCACCCGGTATGTCGGGCATGCGCAGGTCGAGGAGGATCGCGTCGTAGCGTCGTGTTCGCGCATGCTCGAGTGCTTCGCGCGCGGTCGCGACCGCGTCCACCGTGTGGCCCTCGCGCTCGAGATACAGCGACAGCGCCGCGCGAATGGCCGGCTCGTCGTCGACGACCAGGATCGTTCGCGGGGCGGTCGACCGCTCCGGCGCCACGGGGATCTCGCCGGTACGTGGGGCCGGCGCATGGACAAGGGGAAGCTCGACGGTGAACGTCGCGCCCTCACCCGGCGGTGACGTCACGCGAATCTGACCGCCATGCTCGCGCACGATGGCATCCGAGATCGACAGCCCGAGCCCGGTTCCCTCCCCGACAGGCTTGGTCGTGAAGAAGGGATTGAAGATCTGATCCAGCTCGTCAGGCGGAATGCCCGGACCGGTGTCGGAGATGGACGCGATGATGGACTCTCCTTCGCGCCGCGTGCGGAGCGTGATCCGCTTCTGGCCGCTGTGGTTTCTCAATGCCTGCTCGGCGTTCGTCAGCAGGTTGAGCACGACCTGCTGTAGCTGGAACGAGTCCGCCCACGTCAGCGGGAGCTCGGCATCGTAGTCGGTCTCGACATCGATTTGATGGGTCCGCAGCGAATAGCGGCGCAGCTCGAGCGTGTCCTGCAGCACCTGGTTGAGGTCGGCCTCGGTGCGCTCGGGATGCCGCTGGCGCGCGAAGATGAGCAGGTTCGACACGATCTTCGCGGCGCGCTTCGCTTCCTTGTGAATCGTCACGAGCGCGTCCTGCTGATCGGGCGTCGCCCCCGACATGGCGAGCATGAGCTGCGAGAACGCCATGATCCCCGCGAGCGGATTGTTCAGCTCGTGCGCCACGCCGCTCACCAGCTGGCCGACGGCCGCCAGCTTCTCGCGCTGGAGCAGCTGCTCCGCCAGCGTGCGCTCCTCGGTCATGTCGCGGACGATGCCCAGACACCCGGTGACCCGCCCCTCCTCGACGATCGGCGTCATCGTCACCGAGCCGACGCGCAGCGAATCCTGCGCGTCGCGGTATCGGATTTCGCCGCGCACCCGCTCACCCCGCAGCGTCGCCTCGAAATGAGTCCAGACGGCCTCACGATCGGCCGCCTCGATCACATCGATGAAGCGCATGCCGAAGAGCTCGCCGCGCGAGCGTCCGATCGCGCGCTCGAGCGCCCGGTTCACGGACGTCACCCGGCCGTCGGCATCGATCGTGAAGATCGCATCCGACGCCGACTCCACCAGGCGCAGATATCGCGCTTCCGACCGCACGAGCGCTTCTTCACGGGCGCGATCGGCGGTGAGATCGCGCGCGATCGCGAGCACCCCGACCACCACGTTGCCCCGGAGAATCGGCGTGTTGGTCACCGAGGCGACGCGCCGGTCGCCGGTCTTGCGGTAGAAGTGACACTCGTACCGCTGTGGGGCGCCCGCCAGCGCCTCCTTGAAGTGCGCCTTCACCGACGCGACTTCCTCTTCCTCGAGGAGTCCCAGGACGCTCCGTCCGAGCAGCTCCTCCCGTCCGTAGCCGGTGATCTGGCAGGTGGCGAGATTCGCCGAGGTGAAGATGGCGCGCTTGTCGAGCGTGAAGATCGCGTCGCTCGCGGTCTCGAAAAGGTGTCGGTACCGCGACTCCGACTGGGTGACCGCATCGCGCGCTCGCCGTTCCTCGGTGATGTCTCGCAGCGACGCCACCACGCCGGTGATCTGACCGACCTCGCGCAACGGCGCGGTGCTCACCGCGACCGTGCGGCGATCCCCGTCGGCGCGAACGATGATCGTCTCGTATCGCTGGGGCTCACCCGCGAACGCGAGATCCTCGCGGTGCGCCACCTCTTCACGGACGTCCGGGACGAGCAGCTCCGCGGCGGGCATGCCGATCGTCGCGCCATCGGCATACCCGAACAGATCGTCGGCGGCCGGGTTCGCGAACTCGATTCGCCGTGCGCGGTTCGTGATGACGATGGCATCACGCGACGTCTCGACGACGCGGCGGTAGCGCTCCGCGAGCATGTGGAACGAGGTGACATCGTCGAAGGTGACGACCGCCCCGCCGTTAGGGTGCGGCGACGCCACGACGTCGAATACCTTTCCTCGAACGAGGGACCGCTGCGTCCCGTGACCCGTGTGGCCATCGAGCAGCGCCTTGCCGATCACACACTCGGCGGGCGGATGGTGCTCGCGAAGCACGGCGGCGTAGAACGGCAGGCCAACGAGGTCCTCGGGGCGCGTGACATTCGCGAGCTGGAGCGCGCGAGCGTTGCTCCGGACGATCCGCCCCTCGGCGTCGAGGACGACCATGCCCCCGGCAATGGCATCGAACGCGACCTGCCATTCGCGCGTGGCGGTCTCGACCTCCTCGTACAACCGTGCGTTCACGATCGCGACGCCCACGTGGTCGGCCAGGCGCTGCAGCACGCGCGCATCCTCCTCCGTGAAGTCGGCTGCGCGGTTGATCACCGCCAGCGTGCCGATGGCCCCGCGGGCGGTGATCAGCGGTACGGTGACCACCTTCTGGATGCCGGCCCGATCGTACGCGGGCCGATACACGCCTTCCTCCGTCGCATTGTTCGCGATCACGTAGGTGTGCGTGAGGAATGCGCGGCCGTTCAGGCTGCCGTCGATCGGGAGGCGCATGCCACGAAGCGATTCGGTGGCGCCGACTGCCGCCACGATTTCCAGCTCGTTCCCCTCACGAAGCGTGACGCAGGCGCCCTCGGCCCGGAGCAGCGCCTGGGTATGCCGCAGCGTGAGGTGGAGCACGTCCGTCAACCGAAGCGACTCGTTCACCGCACGCGCGACGTCGGCCAGGGCCTCGCTCTGACGCCGCTCGCGCTGGCTCTCGCCGTACAGGCGGGCATTCGCCAAGGCGACCGCCGCCTGCGAGCCCATGGTCATCAGGACTTCTTCATCCTCATCGGTATAGTCGCCGTGTGCGCGCGTGTACGCCGCGAGCACCCCGAGGAGCTGGATCCCGACCATGATCGGGACGGCGATGAGCGCGCGCGCGGGCTCGTCATCGCCGACGACGTCGTCGTCGCGGAGCGCCGCGACCGACTGCTCCGTGAGGCGCAGGGGTCGGCCGGTCCGGGCGACCATGGCGATGGGGCCAGCGCCTAACGGGGCCGGCGGCCGAACCGAGGGCACCCCGCCAACGAGGCGCACCAGCGTGATGATCCGGTGCGTGTCCAGCTCGGGGCGCGCGATGACGATGCCGTCGGCATCGATGACGCGCGCGACCTGGCGGGCCAGCTCGCGGAGGATCTCGCCTTCCTCGAGCGAGCGCGAGAGCGCGCTCCCGACGTCGTGCAGCCGCTGCAGCCGCTCGGCGCGCCGGCGGGCCACGTCGGCGACCACCGCCTCCGTGATCGTGAGCACCACCTGCCGGCCCAGCAGCTCGGCGGTGCGAAGCAGCGACTCCGAGGGCGGGCCATCCTCCGTTCCGGCGGCGAGCAGGAGGGCCACGAGGCGGCCGTCGCGACGGCGGAGCGGGATCAGCACGATCTCGCTGGCATCCAGCGCGATCGCGGCCAGCTCACCGGCGACCCACGCATGGCTCGTGTCGAGGCGGAACGATTTGCCGCTGGTGCGGAAGCGGGCGAGCTCGTCGAGTCGATGCGACCAGGACGACGGATCGCCTAGCGCGCGCCGGACGACGCCCTCGGCGTCCGCGATCGGCCCCGATGCCGCAACGAGCACGCGTTGCCCCGGCTCATCCTGGAGCGCCACCGTGATGCGCGAGAACCCGAGTGCGCGCATTCCGCGCAGCAACACGGCGAGGCGCGCGTCGGTGGGCCCCGACCGCTCGAGCTCGCGCGCGGCCTCCTGCAACACCAGCAGCCGATCTCGCTCGCGTATGAGCTCGCGTATCGCCCGCGCCTGCTCCGGGGTCAGCCCCTCGAACGAGGGGAACGGCGTCGCGGGAGTGGGACGGGAGGATGCGGCGGCTGACCTTGAGACGTCGGTCATTCAGGCGGGATCGAGGAGCCCCCGGTCACGAGGGGAGGCAGGCCAATGTAGAGTTTCTTGACAGTAGGGTCAACCGATCCGAGGCAATAGAAGTCGCGCGGCGCGCGGCTCGACCTGCACGTCCATTGGCGTCGGCCCGAGGAGCTCGCCATCCGCCTGCGCGTCCTGGGGAGGATCGCACTCGATGCGAAAGCGCTGGCCCGATCGATACACCATGGCTGGGTGCGGGCGAAAGTCTTTTCGCAGGAGACGCCACGCGATGCCGATCGCCTGCGCTCCGCTCGCCGGGGAGAAGACGCACAAGTCCAGGCGACCGTCATCCCTGGCGATCCCCGGGCCGAGCACGAGAAAGTCGTTCAGAACGCCGCCGAAGTTCGCCACCATCACGGCCGATGCGTCCCGCTCGATCATCTCGCCGTCAACCGTCGCGCGAACCCGGAAGGAGGTGTTGCGAAGGGACGCGCGAAGCGCGACGTAGCTGTAGGCGGCGATCCCAAAGCGGCGCTTCCAGTTTGGCGGCGTGTCTCGGATCATGAACGAGTCCACCCCGATGCCGAGCGAGAACGCGAAGCAACGCCCCGACGGAAGACGCCCGAGGTCAATGTCGGCCACCGAGCCGCGGAGGAGCGCGTGGGCGGCGCGTCGGGGCGAGATCGGGATCCCGAGCGCGCGCGCGACCAGGTTGCCGGTCCCGCCGGGCAGGATGCCGACCGGGACGCCGCTCCGAGCCAGCGCACCGACGACCTCCATCGCCGTGCCGTCGCCGCCGAGCGTGAACACCGCCGCGTAGTCCTTCGCGCGCGCGCGCGCGATCTCGGCGGCGTGGCCCGGGTGGTCGGTCGTGGCGACGTCCACGCGCGCTCCGCCGGAGCCTAACGCCTCGACGGCCGCGGCCAGGCGGGATGAGGCACGGCGCGCAGCCGGATTGGCGATGAGGAGAAACGGCCCTGTTAGAAGCTCCACTCGCGGAACAGGTCGAGGCCGAACTGGCGCGGCCGGTTGAACTCGACCGCATCGCTCCGGCACAGCACGGCGCTGGTCGCGGGCTCGACACTCATCTGTACGGAGAACCCGTGATTCAGACGATGCTCGAGGGTGAGCCCGAACGCATCGAGGAAGCGATGGTTTTGCGCATCCTGCCCGCCGATGGAGCACAGGCCCGCGTTCGCGCTGAGAAAGGTGCGCTCGGTGAGCTGCTTGCCGAGCGCGATCCGTGACTGCGCGAGAATGCCGAGCGGGCCGCCCTGGTTGAAGAACTCGCGGTCGATGGTCGTCGTCGCCGTCTGGAGCTGGAACATGTCGAGGAATTCCAGCTGCTCGACGATCGCGCGCTCGAATAGCGCGCCCAGCGTCGGGAGAATGGTCGCGAAGGCGGTCTGGAGCTGACCGGTATTCTCCGTCACGAACGTGGGCTGTCCGGAGACGAGATAGCTGAGAATCTGGGTCTCCGAGATCTGAATGCGCTCATCGCTCGACAGCGCCAGCCTCGGCTGCGAGAGCGTGCCGCCGATCGTGACGCGAATGCGCACGTCGCGGCGATCGCTGCCTGCCTGACGAACGGTGTGGGCGGCGACGATGTCGAGCGACGGGTCGATCACCGGCCCGCCATAGAAGGTGATCACGCCGCGCTGCACCTCGAAGGTGCGGATCACGCCGGGCGCGAGATAGAGCCGATATGTTCCGCGGTTGGCGAGCAGCGGACCTTCGAGCGTGAGGCGATCCCCCTGCCGCGTGATATTGACTGACCCTCCGAGCTTGATGCTCGCTTCCTGCGATCGGAGCCAGACGTCGTCCCCGATGGCGATGTCGACGTTGCTCACCGTCATGTTGTTGATGAGGGCGCCTCCCCAATCGGTGCGGGGGGCCAGGTCACCGGCGGCAAAGGAGGTATCGATGAACGACCTGAACTCCTCGTCCTCCAGGTCGATGATCTGCTTCCTCAGCCGCTCGCGGAGATAGACGGATCCGCGCTCGACGCGAAGCCCACCAGTGAGCAGCGACCCGCGGAGGGTACCGGCCAGCTGGAGGCTTCCGCTGATCTCGAGATCGGCGAGACGGCGATTGCGAATCGCCTCGAAGTTGTTCGCACGAAATCGGGCGTCGAACGACGAGCGCTCGGCGAGGCACCGGAGGATGGTGCTGCGACCGGCGGCGCATGCGCTGTCCCCGCGCTCGGAAAAGCGTACGACTCCGGCGATCGACGCTCGACTGTTTCGTCCCTCACCGCTGGCCATGACGAGGCTGTCCAGGCGAATGACGGGAATGGAGTCACCAGACAGCGAAAGGCTCCCGTTGATCCCGCGGAACAGCGTGCCGGTCGACGCGAGCCCCAGCTCCCCGCCTCGGATGAGAACATTTCCGGCGAAGGTCGGGCGTGTCCACGTTCCGCCGACATCGAGGCGGGCCTCCATGCGTCCCGTGGCCCGGGTGACGCGTGGTAGCATCGCCTCGAGCAGCGCGAGGTTGAGACTGTCGGCCTGCACGCGAACCCGCAGCGAATCATCGATGAGACGCCGCTCCACCTCACCGATCGCGAGATCCACGGGGAGATTCGCCGTCAGGTTGATCGCCGGCTGGTCGTCGCGAACGAGCCGCAGGTCGCCGGTGAGCCGCCGGCTGGCGTAGGTGGCGCGCGCATCGAGCCGCGGCACGCGCACCTCACCGACGCGCACGGTGTCGGCCGTGGCGCTCAGCAGCATGGTCGGATTCGTGCGCATGCCGGCCACGCGGAGGTCGAGCGACAGCAGTCCGCCTAACGGCGTGCGCGTCTGCACGAGGGCGCCGAGGTCCGCGAGGGGGACCTGGGACATGCGGAAAGAGGCGTTCACCGGGCGCGTGCTCGGGAACTCGCCGGCGAGCACGACGCGAGCGCCCGCATCGGACGTCACGGCCAGCGAATCGACCGCGACGCCCGTGGAATCGAGCGTGACGCGGGACGACGATGCCAGGGACCACCGTCGTCCGCTGATCTCAGCACCGAGTGTGTCGACGAGGAGCCAGGTGGTGTCGCTGCTCAAGGTGTACCCGAGCGAGACCCGGCCGAAGGGGCCAGTCGCGCTGGCGATCGCCAGCCCCAACCGTCCGGTCGTCCGCGTCGTCGCATCGAGCGCCAGACGCGCCGAGTCCAGGCGAACGCCCGCGACCACGAGCGTGTCGAGCGCGAGGGTCAGCAGGCCCGATGGCGCGCGTGGAAGCCCGTTGAGCGCGAACTCGCCGCGAGCGGAATGCACGCGGTCTCCGGCGACGAAGATCCCCCGCCCCTCCAGCGTGCCCGCGGTGGCGAGCGAATCCACCGAGCCGGTGAGCACGCCCGAGACCTCGACTCGGCCGGCGAGCGAGTCGGCGTATGCGGTAATCAGCGAGTCGCGGCGCGCGCCCGTGACCGTGTCCTCGCTCGCCAACGCCCGTGCGCCCCGGCCGGATCGGTCCGTCGGCAGCCAGGGCCGCAGCCCTCCTAACGAGTCGACGACGATCGTATACCGGAGCGAATCCGGACGCGTTGGTCCGAGTGAGAGCATGCCGCTGGCGGTGAGCGTGGCCGCCGTCGTCTCGACGCGCATGGTGTCAACGCGGACCCGGCCATTCACGAACGCGAGCGATGCCACGGACGGAAAGAACCGGACTCCGCCCACGGTCGAGCGATCGAGGTCCACGGCGAGAGTGCCTTCGAGATTCGCCAGCGAGTCACCGCTCAGGTTGGCGCGGTATCGCCCCGTGATGCGGGAGGCGAGCAGATCGCTCCGGGCAAGCAGTGCACGGGGATCCAGCTGCTCGACCTCGCCGGTCATCGTCGCGGCGAACCGCGGTGGCGCGAAGTCGAAGCGTCCATCGACGCTCATCATGCCGGCGTCCCCGCGCATGGTCGCGGCGAGCATCAGATCGGCCAGCGTGCCCTGGGCGCGCAGCGGACCGGTGTGCGGGCCTCGCGCCGGAATCGCCGGATAGGAGCGAGCGAACTGGGTGAAGTCGATCGGCTGCGCGAACATGTCCACGTCGAACGCGATCATCTCCTCGCCATACGTCACGCGACCGGAACCGGTGAAGTGCGACTCCCCCGGCCCTCCGTCGCGCAGCGTCACATCGGCATCGCTGAAGCGCACGTCGAGCCATGACGAGTCGAGCACCGCCGTGCCGGAGATCGTTCCGCGAAGGCGCGGAAAATCGGCGAACAGGAACTGCGGCGTTCGGAGATCGAGCGTCTCGATGTCGACGGCGAGGCCGAGGAACCGGGTGAAGGCCGGCTCGCGGATGTCGAGCCCTCCGCTCAGGGTCGCGCGGGTCACCGCTCCAGGCACGTGCTTGTCGCGGAACGTGATGCGGGCGTCGTCCACCATGAATCGATCGAGCCGCCCACCCCGCCCGCGAACGCTTCCGGTCAACGTCCCCTGCCAGTCGACGGGGAACGGTCCGCCGGCCAGCGTGCGAAACAGGTCGAAGTCCACGGGATCGGCGCGCAGGTCGACATCCTTCACGACGAGCACGGGGCCGCCGACCCCGAACGTCCAGTCGCCCGTTAGGTGCGACCTGGCCGCCCGCACATCCATGCGCGTGATGCGATAGTCGATGATCCGCGGATCGCGCGCATCGCTGGCGATGTGGAGCAGCATGCGCCCGCCACCCTCGCGGGGCAGTGTGGGATATACCCAGGCGATGTCCGCGAGCGAGACGGTGTCGCCGGCGACCTGGACGTCGTATCGCACCGGGCCGGGCTGCTTCCAATGTACCATCCCGCGCGCGCGGCCAACCGAGCCGGGAAGCGAGAAGTGCGTGAGGTCGAATCGAACGGTGTCGTCGCCGATGCGCACCGGCCCCCGGATATCACGAAAGCGGAACGGCGGATCGCTTTCGTTCACATCCAGGTCGGCGACCACGACCAGCCGGCCGGCGGTGTCCGGGTCGGCAATGCGCACGAACGGCGACTCGAGCTCGAGGCGCGTCCAGCGCCAGGTCTTCTTGAGCCCCTCCTTCGTTTCGCGGATGTCGTGACCCCCGGTAGTGCGCGCGTAGCCAAGCACCGAGTCGCGCTGGCGCGCGCTGAGCGTGTCCGGCGCCGACCACGGCATCGTGACGATGACCGTCCCGTTGTGAATCGTGGCGGTGTCGATGACGATGTAATCCCCGAACCGCCGCTCCGGTGTGCGGACACGGCTCGGGCCCTTCGGGAAGATCCGGCGATAGTTCCAGACGCCGTCCGAGTGGCGACGCAAGTTGACCACCGGATTGTGCAGCACGAGCTGCCCGATCAGCAGCCGCCGGTCGAGGATGTCGCGCGGATCGTAGGTGATCTCGATGGGGCCGGCGCTGACGAAGAGCGAGTCCTCATCATCGCGGATGGCGAACGAGTCCACGACGACGCCGGTGACGAGCCCGCCACTCATGCGCCCGATGTACATCTTCCCGCGCTTGCCGAGCTTCGACGTCACCTGCGCCTGGAGATAGCGGCGCACGTAGTCGCGTCCGAGGTCCGTCTGAGTCACCGACAGCACCGTTGCCCCCACGATGACCCCAATGAGGAGCAGCACGGCGGCGCTGATGATGGCGACGAGACGGCGACGAGACATCCGAGGTGGTCGAGGTGGTCGAGGGAGTCGAGGGTGTCGAGGAAGGTGGTCGAGGTGCGGGGTTCGCTGTCACCTCGACACCCTCGACACCCTCGACATCCTCGACACCCTTTCTAAAACGCCTGCCCGATCGAGAAATGAAACGTCAGCTTTTGAAAGAAGGACTCGTCCTGCCGCGGGGTGAAGCTCGCCGGACACCCGACACCGAACCCGTTCGGCAGCGTGTTCCCAGGGCTGACGCACCGGAGTCGGCTGGGGTTTCCCGTGCCCGGATCGCGAACGATCGCGTACGCAGGACCCCGCTGTTGCGCATGTCTGTTGTACGCGAGATCGAACCGGATAGGTCCAACGGGTGACCCGATCCGCAGGCCGATTCCCGGCGTCCAGCGGAACTGGTCGAGCCGCACCGTTTCCGACCTTCGATTGTAGACCTGCCCGCCGTCCAGAAAGAGGGCGAATTGGAGGAGGTCCCGAAGAAAAGGCGGGCGCATTCGCAGCTCGGCATTCACGATAGCGAGGGCGTTCCCGCCTGTCGGTGAGGTACGGAGGATACCGACCGTGTCGTCGGCCACGAAGATCGTGTCTCCCGACGGGAGGATCGAGTCCACCCGGGCCGAGGCGCTATCGACGAGGTAGACGAGGGGGCCGAGCTCGTTCTGCCGATACCCGCGCACCGAGTTCGGACCGCCGCCGTACATGCGCTCCTGCGGGGGAACGAAGTCGTCGGCGCCCTCGAGGGTGCCGAGCGCGAGGACGCCGCCGACCTGGATTCGTGAGGCGAACGTCACGCTCGGGGTGAGCGCCTTGTACCAGGCAGCCTCCCCCGTCCACTTGTTGAACTGGAAATCCGAGCCGATGAGCGAAGACGAATGCCGCCACTCGAGCCGCACGAGGTCGCCGCGACGTGGGTCGTAGACGTTGTCGGTACGATCGCGGGAGACGCTGAGCCGGCCGGTCGCCAACCGGGTGTTTTGTGTCAGCGCACTGATCGCCTGGAGCTCGCAGACGTTGAACACCGCGCAGAACACCGCGTCCGCCGCCTGCGTTCGCCCGTACTCGAGCTGATACGCCAGAGTGACGGGAGTGCGAGGTCGCGTTTCGCGGGTGACGGAGGCGACGCCGCCGATGGTCGTGCGACGCAGATAGGCGTCCAGCTCCGAGTACCGCTCGCTGAACAGCGTGAGCGCGGGTGCGAGGCGCAGTCCGAAGAGCAGTGGTTGCCTGACGGTGGTGCCCAGGTAGAAGTTCACGGTGTCACTGAACACGTCGTTGCGCACTTGTGAGGCACACAGCTGCTCGGCCCCCGCCAGCGGGTAGCCGACCCCGATCTTCGACAGGCGGCCGTTCACTTCGAGCCGGCGCGCGTCGCCCACGAAGTCGCGGTCCACGAAGCGGGCCTGCGTTCGGAAGCAATCGAGCGTCGCCCATCCCGCCCCCAACCGCACCGTGTGCATCGCCGCTTCGCCCAGCGTGACCCGCACCGCCAGCAGGGAATCGCCAGGCGGCTGAAGGCTGTCGGGCGCGAGCCGGATCTCGACGTGCGAGTACGTTTCCAGCTGGTAGAGATCGCGCTGGCTGCGAAAGAGATCCTGCTCCCGATAGATCCCGCCGACCCGCAGGGAGATGAGGCGGCGCACCTCCGATTCGGGGATTTCGACGGCGGTGCCCTGTTGCGGTTGAATCTCGACGTCGATGCGCGCAATGCGCATCACGCGCCCCGGAAGGAACTGCAGATCGACGGTCGCGCGATCGCGCATCTCGTCGACCTCGAAGTTCCTCAGGACTTCGGCGCGCGCGTAGCCCTGATCGTGCAGCCGGTCGAGGATCGCGGAGATGCGGCGCTGCACCTCGAGGCGATCGAACCGCTGCCCGCGCATCTGCTCGATCTGTCGTGCGAGGCGCGGACCGTCGCGCAACGTGTCGAGACCGCTGACGTGCAGGCTGTCGATGAGCACGGGCGGCCCTTCGACGATATCGAACCGGATGTCGACGCGGCCCGGCTCCTCGACCGCGACCACCGTGTCGACCTGAGCCTTGTAGAATCCGCGCTGGCGATAGAAGAGACGCAGTCGGAGGAGGTCGCGCTCGAACTCGACGCGGTCGATGCATCGTCTGGCGCCGAAGGGGAGTCCGATGCGTCGCCAGAAGCTCGACTGGGTCGTGGCGATGGCCGCCTCCAGCTCGGCCTCATCGAAGGTGCTGTTGCCCCGAAAGTCGATGTCGTCGACGCGGATGTCCCCCGGATCGCACTCGAGATCCTGCCCGAGGGTCGCGGACGGAAAGGCGACGAGGAGTGCGAACGCGAACGGCGCAAGGTGCCGGGAGGCCCGCCGGCTCACCGGCGCGCGGGCGTTGCGGAGCGTCGCGGCCGCCTGACGATGGCGCCGCGCTCGTCGATCTGCGGAATGGTCTCCTCGCGCGCGATCGGCGTCCGCTGGAGCAGCACTCTGGCGAGATAGAACGCCGCCAGCCCCGCGCCGACGGCGATGCCCGCCGCCGTGAGCGTCTCGCGTGCGTCGAGCTCCCGACGAACGTAGTAGACCTTGGGAGGGAGGATGCGGGACCCGGAATCTGGCTTCATCGGCGGGGAGAGTCGAATGCGGATTGCGGAATCCGGAAGTTGATGATTGAACCGGGCGACAACGGCGCTTCAAACATAGTTATCCGGACTCCGCATTCCGCATTCATCTGGCCTCGTTTGCTCACACGGTATGCACGAGTATCGTCCCCGGTCCGCGCTGTTTTGCGCGGCGCTTGACGTCGGCCGCCAGCGACCCGATTTGCCCGATCGACGTGAACCGGTCGGGCTGGACGAGCAGAATCGCCACCGAGAGCCGCGCGATCGGGAACTCGCGCGCGCGCCCGTCGCGATCGATGCCCATGAAATGTCCGCGACGCACCGCCTCCTCGCCCACGGCGTGCGCCGCGACCTCGACGAACCGGCTCGCCGTCTCCTTCGCGATCGCCTCCGCGCGCTCGGCGACGGTGACGACGATGAAGTCATCGCCACCGATATGCCCAACGAAGTCGCGTGGCGTCCCGACCGCCTCCACCGCCGCTCGGACCGCGGCCCCCATCTCGCGAATCACCGTATCGGCCGCCGTGAATCCGAACGTGTCGGCGAATGGCTTGAAGTTGTCGAGATCGATGTAGCACACCGCGAACGCTTCGTTCTGCTGCGCGCGGCGCGTGATTTCCTCTTCGATCGCCGTCCCACCCGGCAGGCCGCTGGTCGGATTGCGATCCCCCTCCCGGCGCACGATGCGCAGGAGCGCGACGACGCGAGCGCGCAGCTCCCGCGGGTCGAACGGCTTCGCGAGATAGTCGTCGGCGCCCGCCTCGAAGCCCGCGACCTTGTGGTCGACGTCGCCTTGCGCGGTGAGCATGAGCACCGGGATGCGGGCCGTGAACGGATTGCGCTTGACCGCGCGACAGACCTCGAACCCCGACATGCCGGGCATTACGAGGTCGAGCACGAGCAGGTCCGGCTCCCGCTGCTGAATGGAGGCGAGAGCCGTCACACCATCGCCGGCGAGCGCCACCTCGTGTCCCGCGGACTCGAGGATGTCGCGCACCACGAGGCGCATGTCCTCGTTGTCGTCCACGAACAGCAGGTAACTCACGATTGACGCTGTGCTTAGGGCGCGATAAGGTTCACCGGCGCGGACGCCCGTGTCAACGGTGCGCGATCGTGCATCCCCCGACGACGATCCGACTCATGCGCCGACTTCGCCCCGCGCTCATCCTGCTCGTCCTCATCGCCTGTCGTGGCGGTGAATCCGCGCCGCAGCGGCGCACGCTGATCGACTCCCGGGACACGTACGATCCCAAGACATTGGACCCCGCCGTCGCGACCGACGTTCCAAGCGGCCGCGCGGTGGCCTATGTGTTCGATGGCCTGACGCGTTTCACGCCCGAGGCGCGACTGGAACCCGCGCTCGCGGAGCGATGGGACGTGTCCCCCGACGGGAAAGTATACACCTTTCATCTGCGCCGCGGCGTTCGCTTTCACGATGGCACGCCGTTCGTGGCCCGGCACGTCGTCAACACGTTTCATCGCGTGCTCGACCCGGCCACGAAGAGCACGGGTCCCTGGGTGCTCTACCCGATCGCGGGAGCACGCGAATTCGCCGATCGGAAGGCGCGGTCGATTCGCGGCATCGAAGCGCCGGATGACTCGACCGTTCGCGTGACGCTCGATCAGCCGCTCGCGATCTTTCTCAAGCTGCTGGCGATGCCCGTGGCTTCGATCGTCCCCGATTCGGTAGGGCCCGACTTCCGCGAGCGGCCAGTCGGCACGGGGCCGTGGAAGTTCGTCGAGTGGCGGCACGACGACTATCTCCTGTTCGCGAAGAACGCCGACTACTTCGATGGCCCGCCGAAGACCGACTCGCTCCGAGCGCGCATCATCCGGGAGCCGAGCACGGCCGTCGCCGAGTTCGAGGTCGGCAACGTCGACCTGCTGTACGTTCCCGAAGCCGAGACGCGACGCTGGGAGCAGACCGACGAACGCAACGCGATGCTCGCCTCCGCGCCCGCCCTTCGCCTCTGGTACATCGGGATCAACACCACGCGCGGGCCACTGCGCGACGTTCGCGTTCGTCAGGCAATCAATCATGCGATCGACGTCGGCATCATTCTCGACCGACTCGTCGGCGGGCGCGGCCGCCTCGCCGCCGGTGTCATCCCACCGATTCTGGAGGGAGCCGACACGAATCGGCGCCCCTACGCCCACGACGCCGGACGCGCCCGACAGCTGCTGGCGCAGGCGGGATTCCCCAACGGCATCGACATCGAGCTCTGGCACTCCGACAACGAGAGCTTCTCGCGCGTGGCACAGTCGATTCAGGGTTATCTCGGCGAAGCCGGGATCCGGGCGAAGCTGGTGCAGCGCGAAGCGGCCGCCATGCGAGCGGCGGCACGCAACGGCGAGACCGACATGGTGCTCAAGGATTGGTACGCGGACTATCCGGACGCGGAGAATTTTCTCTACCCGCTCCTGCACACGGCGAATCGCGGCATTGGCGGGAACGTCTCGTTTTATTCGAATCCCGCGTTCGACCGACTGGTGGATTCCTCACGCATCGAGCTCGACAGCGCGCGCCGTGTCGATCTCTACCGGCGTGCGGACTCGATCGCATTCGCTGACGCACCGATGGCGTTTCTGTTCTTCTACAACGAGCTGTACGCCGTGCAGCCGTGGGTGAAGGGCTTCCAGGTCCCGGTGATTTTCAACGGACAGCGATGGACGGACGCTGAACTGCGATGACCCCAGGGGTCAGAAATCAGGAGTCAGGGATCAGGGGGTGTCGGGGAGTAGGTTACAGGAGAGAACGACCAGGCTCCTTGTCCCTGGTGCAGTTCTCTCCTCAAACCCAGTCCCTGTCACCCCCTGATCCCTGACTCCTGACTCCTGACCCCATGTTGTCGTTTGTAGGCCGCCGCCTGCTGCTCGCCATTCCGACGCTCTTCGGCGTTCTCATCGTCGTGTTCCTGCTGCTCTACATCGCGCCGGGCGATCCGGTGATGGAGATGATCGGCGAGCGCGCGGACGCGGAGACGATCGCGCGGTTGCGCGCCGAGCTGCGCCTCGACGACCCCGTTCCCGTGCAGTTCGCGCATTACACCGGTGGAGTGCTCACTGGTGACCTCGGCACGTCGTACATCACGGGCCGGCCAATCGCGCGCGACATTCTCGAGCGGTTCCCGAAAACGCTGCAGCTCGCGACCGCGGCCATGGTTCTCGCGGCGGTCCTTGGCATCACCATTGGCGTCCTCAGCGCGCGACGGCCGGGAAGCGCGTTCGACCGCTCGGCGATGGCGGCGGCGTATCTCGGCATCTCCTTCCCCGTGTACTGGGTCGGGCTGATTCTCATCCTCGTTTTCGCCGTCACCCTGCGGTGGCTCCCGCCGTCCGGCTTCGGACGGCCGGAGTTCCTCATTCTGCCCGCGCTGGCGTTAGGCACCCGCTCGATCGCCTTTCTCGCGCGCATGACGAGGTCGGCGATGCTCGAGGTCCTGAACAGCGATTTCGTGCGCACCGCGCGGGCGAAGGGCTTGCGGGAGCGTGTCGTGCTCGCGCGTCATGCGCTCCGCAACGCGCTCATCCCCATCATCACGGTACTGGGGCTCGACTTCGGCTATTACCTCACCGGGAGCATTCTCACCGAGACGATCTTCTCGTGGCCCGGACTCGGCCGCTACGTCGTGAACGCCATCGCGCGGCGGGATCTCCCGGCGATTCAGGGAAGCGTGCT
>DASRHU010000220.1:0-5318 GCA_035650335.1 Gemmatimonadaceae bacterium
GGCCTCCACCGTCCGCACGCGGTCGCCGCCGCCGATCTCGATACGCCGGGGCTGAGGAAGCGCCGCCTTGGGAATCCGGACGTGCAGCACGCCGTTCTCGAAGTCGGCGTTGATCTGCTTCTCATCGACGCCCGGCGGGAGCTGGAAGGAGCGGAAGAACGAGCCGTAGCTGCGCTCGACGAGATGGTACCGTCCCTCCTCACCCTCCTCCTTGCGCTCCGCCGACTTCTGGCCGCGGATCGACAGCATGCCGTTCTCGACTTCGATCTCGACATCCTCCTGGCGAATGCCCGGCAGCTCGACGTCGAGACGCAACTCCTTCGACGTTTCGTGAACGTCCACCGCGGGCATCCAGCTCGCGGCGTTTCCGCGGCCGGCGAAGGCGTCCTCGAAGAGGCGCTCGATCTCCCTCCGCAGACCAAAAATCGGGCTCGAGCCGAAAGACCGTTCCAGCATGGTAAGTCCTCCTTTCAGCGGTTGCCTTGGCCAAATCCGTCGGGGCAGACCGTCAGCGGCCCCCCCGAGCGGTCAACTTGCCGGAAAAAGTCTGCCAGCGCGCCCCTAACCCGTTGAAAGATTTCGCAATTCGCGCCGAGAAAACGTGACCTTCGCGGGTGGGTATCGGTCATATTGTCCGGGGGGTGTGAACATCCTCTAACAGCCAGTTCTCCATCGCTGAGGCTCCTTGGCTCCCGTTGCGCGCCTGACACCTACAAGTCTCCAGCCGGTTTCGCCCGCGCTGGCCCTCCTCTCGGACGTCGCGGCGCATCTCGCCGCAGGCGGGCCGCTCGACGACGCCGTGCACAAGGTTCTCGAGCTGCTGCGCCGCGCGCTCATGGCCAGCGACGTGGCCGTCTGGACGTTCGCGCCGGCAGGGCTCATGCGCACGTGGGGCGTCGGCGACGGCGGAACGACCGACACGGAAATCGTCGCGCTCCTCGAGGCTGGCGAGCTGGCGAACGACCGGATCGTGCTCGCGCGGATGATCGCGGGAGAGCGACATCTTGGCGTGCTGGTTCTCCGGGTGGATCGCTCCCTGGATTCCGAGGAGCGCATCGTCCTCGCCACCCTCGCCGATCTTCTCGCTCCGGCGATCGCGAACGCCGAGCACGCGCAGCAGATGGCGATCGAGGTGCGGCTTCGCACGCAGCAGATCGAGGAGCAGCGCCGCTTCACCGAGAAGATCATCGACTCGCTTCCCGTCGGCCTCTACGTGATCGACCGCGAGTACCGCATTCACGCGTGGAATCGCAAGCGTGAAACGGGGATCCAGGGCGTGTCACGCGAGGAAGCGATCGGGCGAACGATCTTCGAGATCCTGCACCGCCAGCCCGCCGAGCTCCTCCGCGGTGAATTCGATGAGGTGTTCGCCACCGGCAAGATCGCGACGTTCCAAATGGAATCGAGCGCGACGGGCGACCTCCGCACTTTCCGCATCTCCAAGATCCCGATGCGGGTCGATGACCTGAACGTCACACACGTCATCACCATCGGCGAAGACATTACCGACTGGCGACAGGCGCAAGATCGCATCGCGCAGGCCGAAAAGCTGGCCGCGATCGGGCAGCTCGCCGCTGGCGTCATGCACGAGATCAACAATCCGCTCGCGACGATCGGCGCGTGTGCCGAGAGCATGTCGATGCGCCTCGAGCAGCATCAGGACGGCAACCTCATCCAGGGGTTCGACGACTACCTGCGCATCATCGACAGCGAGGTGCATCGCTGCAAGCGGATCATCGACGGCCTGCTCGACTTCAGCCGCCCGAAGGCCGCCACGAAAGGCCCCGTCGATGTGAACACCGTGCTCGAGGAGACGCTGTTTCTCCTCAAGCACCATGAGCGGTTCAAGCGCATGAGCGTCGTGCGCGAGCTCGATCGCGAAACGACGCCGGTCGCCCACGGAAACGCCGAGCAGCTCATTCAGGTCTTCATGGCCCTGCTGCTCAACGCGATGGACGCGATGAACGCCCGCGGCGCCATTCTCGTGCGCACGCGTCGCGGTCGGCCGTCGGAAGAACCCGTCGTCATCGAGATCTCCGACGAGGGCCACGGCATCCCGCGCGCGGAGCTGACGAAAATCTTCGAGCCGTTCTACACGTCGAAGCCACCGGGCCGCGGCACCGGTCTCGGCCTGTCAATCTGCTACTCGATCATCGCCGATCATGGGGGACGCATCGAGGTGGACAGTCTTCTCGCGAAGGGAACGACGTTTCGCGTGCTGCTCCCCGCGGGCGCATCGGAGGGAGCGTCATGAGAGACGAATCGCGGATTCGCGTCCTCATCGCCGAGGACGAAGCACACCTGGGGACGCTCCTCGAGAACTACCTGACGGGGCGGGGATTCCAGGTGACCTCGCGACGGGACGGCCGATCGGCGCTCGAGGCGATGAAGGCCGAGGCCTACGACGTGGCGCTGCTCGACATCGTGATGCCGGAGCTGGACGGCCTCGAGGTGTTGCGCCAGGTCCGCGAGGAACCGTCACCGCCGGAAGTCATCATCATCACCGGCAACGGGACGATCGAGACGGCGATCAGCGCGATGAAGCTCGGGGCCTACGACTATCTGTCGAAGCCGTATCGCATGGCGGAGATCGATGTGCTCGTCAGGCGCGCCTGGGAGAAACGGCAGCTCGCGCGAGAGAACGTGCTGCTGCAAAAGCGTCTCTCGCGAATCGACGGTGTGCCCGAGATCATCACGCAATACGCGCCGATGCAGGCCGTGCTGGCGCTCGTCGAGCGTGTGGCGAAGAGTGATTCCACCGTCCTCATCTCCGGCGAATCGGGCACGGGGAAGGAGCTGGTCGCCCGTGCGCTTCACCGGCTGTCGTACCGCGCGAACGGTCCGCTGGTGGACATCAACTGCGCGGCGATCGCCGAGAACCTGCTCGAGAGCGAGCTGTTCGGTCACGAGAAAGGCGCCTTCACCGGTGCGCTGTCGCGCAAGCTCGGTCTGTTCGAGCTCGCTGCCGGCGGGACGATCTTCATGGACGAGATCGGCGAGCTCGACCCGCGGTTGCAGGGAAAGCTCCTGCGCGCGCTCGAGCTCGGTACGTTCTTCCGGGTTGGCGGCACGCAGAAGGTGCAGACGGATCTGCGCATCATCGCCGCGACCAACCAGGATCTTCAGGCCAAGGTGCAGGACGGCGGCTTTCGCGGCGATCTCTACTATCGCATCAACACCATCAGCATCACGCTGCCCCCGCTCCGCGAGCGGGCCGTGGATATCCCGATGCTCGCCGACCATTTCCTGAAGACCTACGGAGGGTCGACGCCGCCTCGCTTGACCGATGATGCGATGGCGGCGCTGCAGGCGTACGCGTGGCCCGGCAACATTCGCGAGCTTCGCAACGTGATCGAGCGTGCCGTGCTGCTCGCGACCGGCGGAACGATCCGCGCGTCGGATCTGCCCGTGCTCAACGGGCCCTCGAATGGTGCCGACACGAAGCGCGTTGCACCGGATGGGCGGCCGCTCTCGCTCGCGGATCTCGAGCGCGATCACATCGCGATGGTGCTGCGGCAGACGAGCTGGCATCAGGGGCGCGCCGCGGAGGTCCTGGGGATCTCGCCGAAGACGCTGTATCGGAAGATTCGCGAGTACGGCTTTAAGCGCGCGTAGCGCGCTGCGCGCGCTGGGCCAGGGGCCAAGGGCCAAGGGCCAAGGGTGTGGAAATGCGGCGCGGCTTCGCCGCAGCCGCATCATCAGATGAGCAACGGCGGCGCTGCGCGCCGCCGTTGCCTTTCCACACCCTTGGCCCATGGCCCTTGGCCCTTGGCCCCGTCTTCCCATACGATTACACCATGAAAATCCTCGTCATCGAAGACGACCCCACCGTTGGCCAGTACGTGAAGCGCGGCCTCGAGGAGCAGCGGTGGGGGGTCGACCTCGTCACGAACGGCGAGGACGGCGAGCAGCGCGCATCCTCCGAGGCCTACGACCTCGTCGTGCTCGACATGCGCCTCCCGGGGCGATCCGGGATGGAGGTTCTCGAGCGGCTGCGCGCGCGCGGCTTCGAGCGGCCGGTGCTCGTGCTCACCGCGCAGGACGCCATCGATGCCAAGGTCTCCGCGCTCCGCGCCGGTGCCGACGATTACGTGACGAAGCCGTTCGCGTTCGAGGAGCTGCTCGCTCGCGTCGAAGCGCTCTCCCGCCGCCCACGCGCGCTCGCGTCCACCGTCCTGCGCGTGGCCGATCTCGAGCTGGACAAGGGGACCCGGCGAGTCACGCGCGGCGGTCAGGAGATCGAGCTCACTCCGAAGGAATACGCGGTGCTGGAGTACCTCATGCGCCACGCCGGTCGCGTCATGAGCCGGACGTTGATCACCGAGTATGCATGGGGGTATCACTTCGATCCGGGGACCAACATCGTGGACGTCGTGATCAACCACCTGCGCAAGAAGATCGACTCGAACCGCGACCTGAAGCTCATCCACACCGTGCGCGGCGTGGGGTACGTGGTGCGCGCATGACGACGCTCGGCCCGCGTCCGCGATGAGTACGCTGCGATCGCGCCTCACCGCGATCTATGCGACGGCGCTCATCGCGACGCTCCTCATCTTCGCGGTCGCGTTGTGGGCGGCGCGCCGCGCGGCCTCATTGCAGGAGCTTCAGCGGTACGTCTTCACCGAGGCGAACCTGGCGCTGAGCCTCGTGCGGAACGCCGAGCTCGCCGGTGAGCCCGTGACGGAGATGCGCGACACGCTCGTCGGGCCGGCGATCACGCCGCAGCTCCGCACGCTGCTCGAGGGCATTCCCGATTACGTGCTCGTGCTCGATGCCAACGGACGCAGCCTCTACGTCTCGTTCGCCGCGCGCCAGCTCAATCCTGACGAGCTCGCCCTGCTTCAGCAGTACGCGATCAATGCGCCCACGAGTGGGCCGCTGGCGGCCATCGTGCCCTTCGGCGGCGAGCGGCTGCTGATGGTGGCACGCGCGCCATCGTCCACCGAGTCGGCCATCTCGCGCGTGGTGGTGGCGTCGTCCACGCAGTCCGCGGAGCTCGCCGTCGGCGAGCTCGTCGGCACGATGCTCGTCATTGCTCCGCTGCTCCTGCTGATTTCCATCGGCGGGGCGTACGTCATCGCCGGTCGCGCCCTCAGACCGATCGACGGCATCATCAACGAGGTTCAGGCGATCACCGACGGACGCAGCCTGCACCGTCGTCTCCCGTCGGCGGGGGTCGGCGACGAGCTCGAGCGTCTCGCGACGACGCTCAACGAGATGATGGAGCGCCTCGAGCGATCGTTCGCGGGGCTTCGCCGCTTCACCGCCGATGCGAGCCACGAGCTCAAGACGCCCCTCGCGGTGCTTCGCGCGGACGT
>DASRHU010000221.1:0-15718 GCA_035650335.1 Gemmatimonadaceae bacterium
GGCTTGTCCGCCTGGGCCGCCGCAATGCTGACGGTGCGGAGTAGCGTCCCGGTCGTGCTGAAATGGAAGACGAGCGTCTCCGGCCGCCCAACCACGTAGAGGTGGCCGAAGTCCGAGTCGTAGGCGATGCCTTCCGGATCGATCAACCCGTGCGCCTGCGTGTCGAAGCTCCTCACCTGGTCGTCGCCGGCCGGTGAAACACCATCGAAGACGCCGTTATTGCCCGGCGACACACGGTACACCTGGGCGTTCACCCCATCGGCAATGAACAGCGCGCCTTCCGCGGAATCGAACGCGACACCCTCCGGATCACTGCATCCGAAGACGGCGGTGTCGAACGATGTGACCTGGTCGTCCGCCGTGCCGTAGAGCCCGTCGGCGCCGGGATTTACTTCGTAGATGTTCGTTCTGTCGTCGTCGGATACGAACAAGTGCCGGTTGGCTGGATTGTATGCCGTGCCCGTCGGCTCGTTCGAGAAGGAGGTCGTGGTCCACGAACGCGCGAGGGTGCCCGATCGCGTCGTCTCGAAGATGTTGGCGCCGGCGTAGATCGACATCTCCTCCACTTCGCCGTCGCTGATGATGAGATTGTCCCGGTGCGTTGCGTACGCGATGCCGCTGGGATCGGGGCTCGGCTTGGAGTACCGCGATGTGAGCGTCGTTCGAACGAGCGCACCCGTCGCCGACGGCGCCGGCGCAGCCGCGAGCTCGATCAACGACAGCTCGGTGATGCCGGCATCGGTAGCGACGTAGAGTCCCTGCGCGGAGGGATCGTCGGTGGCGTCCCCGGTCGGCGCGAACGTCATCGCCCGCGGCGCCTCGAGCCCGTACGCCGACACGTCCCACATCGCCACGACCTCTCCAGCCGGCGAGAGCTCGTGGATCCGCTGCCGTTCGGGATCGAGCACGTGCAAGTGCCCGGTCGTCGGATCGAAGGCGAGCCCGCCCGCGCGCGCCACACCCAGGCGCGCCAGGTCGACGACCGCGGTCGGCGGGCCCTGTCGCTCGACGAGCCGCGCGCCCCCCTCCAGCGCGTAGACGCGTCCGCTCGCCGGATCCACGGTCACGAGCGGATCGGTGACCTCCGCGCTGGCCCACGCGGCGACCGCCGGTGGATTCGGGATGCGCGTGTCACCCGGCTCGATCACGCGCGCGCGCGCGACCTTCAGCAGGGGAACCTGGGTGGGAAGGGACGTGACGTCGGGGGCGGTACGATCCGGCTCGCACGCCACCGCCAGAGCACAAAGAATGAGCGCCGCCCTCGTTGCACGAGTGCGGCGGGACGCGTCGCCAGTCTTGAACACGGAGCCTCCGGAACTTTTTTTCGCGGGTGCGAAGGCGATACGCCCCGCGGGATTTTCTGTCAAGATGCGGGTGAACTTGCACCACGACGCCTAATGCGTGACTTGCAGCGCGCGCCCCGCACGCAATTCTGACACCGTGGCATTCCTTCGACGACAACGACTTTCGTCGCCTCCGGCGCGGGGCTAACATTGTCGTCGTGACGAACACCGATGCGACGATCTGCCACAACTGTGGCGCTGCCGCCAGCGGGCGCTTCTGCTCGAGCTGCGGTACGCCGCTCGCCGGCGCCCAGTGCTGGACGTGCAAGGCGCCGCTCGCCACCGGCGCGAAGTTCTGTCAGCAGTGCGGGTCCCCCGTGGGCGCAACCGCGCGCCGAGCGAGTCCACCGGCGGCCGGTGCCGCGCCGCCAAGCCTGCTGCCGTGGGTGATCGGCGGCGTCGCGGTCGTCGTCATGATCATCCTCGTCGCGGCCAGGAGCAGCACGACTACGGGTCCCGCGCAGGCGTCGGCGGCAATGCCGCTCGGTGGGGGGCAAGCGCCCGATCTCTCAACGATGACACCGCGCGAGCGCGCCGACCGTCTCTTCAACCGGGTCATGTCGTACCATGAGCGCGGCGTGACCGACAGCATGCAGTTCTTCGCCGACATGGGCATCCGCGCGTACCAGATGCTGCCGTCGCTCGACGCCGATGGACGCTACGACATGGGCCGCATCGCCGAGGTGTCGGGACGAGGGGAGATCGCGCGTGCCCAGTCCGATACGATCCTCCGCGAATCGCCGACACACCTCCTCGGGCTCGTCCTCGGCGCCCGGGCCGCGCGCCTAACGGGCGACAATGCGGCCGCGCGACGGTACGACCGTCAGCTGCTCACCGCCGAACCCGCGGAGCGGCAGAAGGATCTGGTGGAGTACCAGCGCCACGCCGCCGACATCGACGAGGCGCTGCGTACCGCGCGCGGCCAGGCTCCCTGACGGGCTGCGACAGGATCACCTGAGCGCCAGCCTCCCTACCGGCCCCGCGGCCGTCGAGCTGAACGGTATCGCCAAGCGCTTCGGCGGCCGCTGGGTGCTTCGCGGCGCGAATCTGACCGTTCGGCCGGGCGAAGTCGTCGCCATTCTCGGGCGAAACGGCAGCGGCAAGACCACGCTTCTTCGAATCATCGCCACCCTGCTCCGTCCCACACGCGGCACGGGCGTCATCCTGGGGCTCGATCTCGCCCGCGACGGTGACGCCGTGCGGCGGCGAGTCGCGTTGCTCGGCCATACGAACGCGATCTACCCCGACCTGACGGCGGCTGAAAACCTCGCATTCGCGCTTCGCATGTTGGGACGCCCGGCGGACCGCGCGGTGATCGAGAACGCGCTTGGGGCCATCGGGCTGCCGGGCGAAGCCGACACCCGCGTGCGAGGCTTCTCCGCCGGGATGCAGCGAAGGCTGGCGCTCGCGCGAGTCGGTCTGCTCGATCCCAGGCTGCTCCTGCTCGACGAGCCGTACTCGAGTCTCGACCCGGAAGGGGCGGAGCTCGTCACCGCGCGGATCGCGAAGATGCGCGATGCCGGCGGCTCGGCGATGGTCGTCACGCACGATGTGGTGCGCGCTCGGCGTATCGCCGATCGGGTGGTGGCGCTCGATGGCGGCCGGGTCGTCCCCTGCGGGCCTAACGATTACCCCTTCAACGGCGGCGCCACGGAGCTGTCGGCGCTGGGCGGCGAGGGCTGAATGGGCGTACGTGAGGCCGTCTCGAGAGTTCTGGCCGTCGCCTGGAAGGATCTGCTCACCGAGCGGCGCACCAAGGCCGGCTTCAACGGCGTCGTCTTCATGAGCGCGACCACGCTCCTGATGTTCGGCTTCGCCCTCGGCCCGGACCCGGCGGCGATCCGCGCCGCGGCCGTCGGCATGCTCTGGCTGACCGTGCTGCTCAGTGGTGCGCTGGCCTTCAACCGCTCGTACGAGCTGGAGGCGGAGGCCGGCGCGTTCGATGCGCTGCTCATGTACCCCGGTGGACGCTGGGCGATTTTCGCCGGCAAGCTGCTCGCGAATCTCGCGTTCGTTCTCCTGGTCGAAGCCATCACCGTTCCGCTGGCGGCTGTCCTGTACGACCTGCCCGTGCTCGCCCCGCTGCCCGGCCTGATCACGGTGCTGCTCCTGGGCACCGTCGGCTTCGTCACGTTAGGCACGTACTACGCGGCCATGGCGAGTCGCGTGCGCGCACGCGAGGTGTTGCTGCCCCTCCTCCTGTTTCCCATGCTGGTGCCCCTGCTGGTGGCGGCGGTGGGGGCGACCAAGGCCGTGCTGGTCGGCGACCCCATGGGCCACGGCGCGGGGTGGATCAAGCTTATTGCCGCGTTCGACATCATATTTCTGGTGGGTACCTTCATGACCTTCGAGTACGTGGTCGGAGAATGAGCACGATGGTCGAGCCTGAGAGCCCGGACAGAGTCACCGACGTGTCGACCGAGTCGGCGCGGGTGGTGTGGGTCTTCGTGATCCTCGCGATCCTGGCCGCCACGCAGGCCTTTGGATTCCTCACATCCCCGCCGGACCGGGACATGGGGCACCTCCAGAAGATCATGTACGTCCACGTGCCGGCGGCGTGGAACGCCTTCCTGGCGTTCGTCGTCGTGCTGGCGGCGAGCGTCCTCTATCTCTGGAAGCGCGATGACCGGTACGACCTGCTGGCCGCGTCCGCCGCCGAGGTGGCAGCCGTTCTCACGGCGCTCACGATCGCGCTCGGCTCGATCTGGGGGCGGCCAACGTGGGGGGTCTGGTGGACATGGGACCCACGGCTCACGTCGACCGCTATACTTCTCATCATCATCGTAGGGTATCTCGCGCTGCGAGGGTTCGTGGACGAGCCCGAGCGGCGCGCACGGTGGAGCGCGGCGGTCGGGATTCTCGGGGCACTCAACGTGCCGATCGTCTACATGTCGGTGCGGTGGTGGCGAACGTTGCATCAGCCACAGTCGTCGCCGAGCACGGTCGATCCGGCGTACGCGTGGGGATTGCGACTCAATGCGATCGCGTTTCTCTTGGTCATGATCTACCTCGTTCGCGCACGGTACCGCGCAGCGAGGCTCGAGCGGATTCCGGAAATGGCGGCGGAGCGTGAGGCGTTGAGTGGAAGCGTGAAGAATGTCTGACGGCTACATCTGGGCGGCGTATACGCTGACGTGGGTGGTGCTGATCGTCTTCACGCGGGCGACTGTGCGGCGCGTGCGCCGCGCGGAGAACGCGGCGCGCGCCGCGAAGGGGGAACGATGAGCACCACCGGCAAGCGGATCGGCATGGGCCTGGCCGCGCTCGCGATCCTGGGGACCTTCGGGTTCCTCATTTACGGGGGAATTGGCGAGAACCTCGTCTACTTCCTGACGCCGCAAGAGCTCTTCGCACGCGGCGACAAGGCGTACGATGTGCCGCTCCGCCTCGGCGGGCAGGTCGTCCCGGGCTCCGTGGAGTGGAACGCGGACAAAGTGGATCTCCGCTTCAAAATCAGCGACGGCGTGCAAACCGTGGCGGTGCACTCAAGCGGCGCACCGCCGCAGATGTTCCGTGACGGCATCGGCGTCGTCGTCGAAGGGCGATACAACCGCGCCGGAGTGTTCGAGTCCACGAGCGTGATGGTCAAGCACTCGAACGAGTACCGCGCGCCAAAACACGGCGAGAAGCCTGCCGAGATGTACCGCAGCCTGACGAGGGAGGACGGCGCGTGACGCGTGCGCTGGGGGCGAGCGCCGTCCTGGTCGCGTTCGGCGTCGCGCTGCTGGGAATGGTGTTGGCGGTCGCCGGCGCTCGTCTGCAGCGATATCAGCTGATCCGCGGCGCCTACGCCGCGGTGTACGTGAACTTCGGGCTGCTTCTCGTCGCCTCGCTGGCGATGGTGTGGGCGCTCGTCACGCACGACTTCAGCGTGTCGTACGTGGCGCAGGTCGGCAGCCGCGCGACGCCGCTCTTCTATACGGTCATCTCGCTCTGGGGCGCCCTCGAAGGCTCGATCCTGTTCTGGGGTCTGGTGCTGTCGGGCTTCAGCGCGCTCGCGGTATGGGGCGGCACGCACCTCGATCCGCGCAAGCGCGCCGAGACGCACGCCGACGTCGAGCGGCTGATGCCGTATGCGACCGCGATTTTGCTCGGAATCGGGGCGTTCTTCTATCTGCTGCTCGTCTTTCCGGCGAATCCGTTCCTTCCCGTTTCACCGGTTCCACCCGACGGGCCCGGGCCGAATCCCCTGCTCCAGAACCACATCCTCATGGGAGTCCACCCGCCGCTGCTGTACCTCGGCTACGTGGGGATGTCGGTGCCGTTCGCGTTCTCGATGGGCGCGCTGCTCGCCGGCGCATCCGGCGGCTCGTGGATTCAGCTCACTCGCCGGTGGACGATGGCCGCGTGGGCGTTTCTGACGGCCGCGATCATCGCCGGAATGTGGTGGTCGTACGAGGTGCTCGGCTGGGGAGGATTCTGGGCGTGGGACCCGGTCGAGAATGCGTCGTTCCTGCCATGGCTGACCGCCACCGCGTTTCTCCATTCGGTGATGGTCGAGGAGCGCCGAGGAATGCTGCGCGTCTGGAACCTCAGCCTCATCACGGCGACCTTCGCGCTCACGATCCTCGGGACGTTCCTGACGCGGAGCGGAATTCTGTCGTCGGTCCACGCGTTCGCCGAAGGGGAGATCGGGTACTGGTTCCTCACGTTCATCGCCCTCGTCCTGATCTTCTCGCTGGCCCTGGTCGCTGGCCGCAGCGATCAGCTCCGCACCGAGGGGCGACTGGACGCCGTCGCGTCGCGCGAGACCGTGTTCCTCTTCAACAATCTGCTCTTCACCGTCTTCACCTTCACGGTGTTGTTAGGCACGCTGTTCCCGCTGGTCGCTGAAGCGGTGCGCGGCGTGAAGGTGAGTGTCGGCGAGCCGTTCTTCAACAGCATGACGCTGCCGTTGAGCATGGCGCTGCTGTTCCTGATGGGGGTTGGCCCCGCGCTGCCGTGGCGGGTGGCCTCGCGTGGTATCGTGCGGCGCGAGTTCGCGGTGCCGGGCATCGTGGCGGTGCTCATCGGTCTCGTCATCGCGGTGGTCGCGGGCGGCGGGATCTACGCGATCGCCGCGTTCACGTTCGGGGCGTTCGCGCTGACGATCAACGTGCGTCAGTTCGTGGTGGGGGCGCGAGCGCGCATGCGTGCGCACGGCGAGAACCCGCCGGTCGCGCTGGCCAGGCTGATCGGGGCGAACCGGCGGCGCTACGGCGGATACGTCGCGCACCTGGGGGTGATCACCGCCGCCATCGCGATCGCCGCGTCATCCGCGTACAAGGCGGAGAGCGAGAGCACGCTCCGCAAGGGCGAGACGATGTCCCTTCGGGGCCGAACCATTCGACTCGATGAGCTGTGGGGACGACAGGAGCCGCAGCGCTTCGTGGTCGGGGCGACCGTCAGCGTGATGCGCGACGGTGCGGCCATCGCCCAGATGGATCCACGGCTCAACTTCTACACGACGTCGGAGCAGCCGATCACCACGCCGGCGGTGAGAAGCCGGCCGACGGGCGATCTCTACCTGAATCTCATGGCGGTCGAGCGCGACGGATCGACGGCCACGATCCGCATGATCGTCGAGCCGCTGGTCCCGTGGATCTGGGCCGGAGGCATGATCATCGTGCTCGGTGCACTGATCACGATGTTGCCAGGGCGCGAGCGGGAGCGTGAGCGCGTGGTCGCGCAGGCTCCGGTTCCCGGAGTGCCGTCGCGCGTTCCCGGTCTCGTACCAGCGTCGCCGCTCATCATGAGCGAGCCAGATGCGCGGGGGGCCGGATCGTGAACTGGCGCCGCGCCGCGATCGCCACAGGCTTCGCGATTCCCCTCGTGGCGCTCTTCAGCTACGGGATGACGCGCGACCCGCGCGAAATCCCATCGCCGTTGCCAGGACGGGCGGCTCCCGACTTCGCGCTCGAGGTGTTCCGCGCAGGAGATGACGCGCGCGACGGTCCCAGCCCAGGGGATACGATCAAGTTTGCCGACCTGCGCGGCAAGGTCGTCGTGGTGAACTTCTGGGCTTCGTGGTGTCTGGCGTGTCGCGATGAGCACGAGGCGCTGTCGAGAGTCGCTCGCGCCTACGCCGATCGCGGCGTTCAGTTTCTCGGTGTGCTGTACAGCGATCGCCCCGCCTCCGGGATGGCGTGGATCAGCGACATGGGTGGACAGAGCTACCCATCGGTGAGAGACCCGGGATCGCGAACGGCCATCGAGTTTGGCCTGTACGGCGTTCCCGAGACATTCATCATCGGCACGGACGGGCGAGTCAGCTACAAGCACATTGGGCCGGTGACGGAACAGCTCCTCATCGAGAAGATCGAGCCCATTTTGCCGCCCGTCGCTGCGCAATGAGAGCGGCATTCGCGTTGTTGGTGGTGGCCGTGCTCGCGCTCGCGGTCACACCTTTCGCTTCGGCGGCGCAGAGCACGCCCTCGGATACAGTACTCGAGGCGCGAGTGCGCGCGGTCGCGTCGGAGCTTCGCTGCCCCGTGTGTCAAGGCGAGTCTATTCAGGATTCCCCGTCTGCGCTGGCCCAGGAGATGCGGACCATCGTCCGGGAGCAGCTCGCGGCTGGAAAATCGCCCGATGATGTCAAGAGGTATTTCACCGACAAATACGGCGAATGGATCCTCTTGCGGCCGCGTGCCGTCGGTTGGAACGTATTGGTGTACGTGCTGCCTGTGATCGCGCTGTTGGTTGGGGCGGCAGTCGTTATGCGGGCGACCCGGCGGTGGGCTGCGCAGCCACAGGGGGCACCCGCGGTACCAGGGGACCCGGAAAAGGCGCAGACCGGGTAATCCACGCGGAGGGGAAGCGGTCATGAGAGCCACGAGTACGCAGGGTCTGGCAGCGCTCGTCGTGTTGTTAGGCGGCCTGAGTCTGGGCGCCTGTACCGACGTCACGTATCGCGATCGCCCACTGTTCGAGACACCGCCGGCCGCCGCAGCCGGCTTTCTTGGATTCAGAGACCGGCAACAGAACGAGACCGTCTGCGGGAACTGCCACGTGGGGCAGCAGGCGGAGTGGGAAGAGACCGCGCACGCCGACGCCTTCACGACGCTCGAGGCGAGCGGCGGAATGCAGGGTTTCTGTCAGGGCTGCCACACCGTCAATCAGCGCGGCAACGCGTCCACCGATAGCACGGGCGGCTGGATCGGAACGCAGGATCCTCGCTACCACGACGTGCAGTGCGAGAACTGTCACGGCCCGGGGCTCACGCACGTGCAGAATCCCGACGCCACGCAGCCGCTCGCCCCGCTGTCAGTCGGTCTTGACCTGACCGTGGGCTGCGGGGAGTGCCACAACGGGACGCACCATCCCTTCGTCGAGGAATGGGAGCAGTCCGGCCACGGCGCGGTGATCGCGAGTCCGGCGGGACGGGCGGAGTGCCAGGGCTGCCATACGGGGCAGGGCGCGTTCCGCGCCTGGGGAATCACCGCCGACTACGTCGAAAAGACGTCGGCCACACATCTTCCGATCGTCTGCGGGATCTGCCACGACCCGCACAGCAATCGGGCAAGTCGCCGCCTGCCTCCCGGACAGGAAGTTGATGACCCGATCAGCATGCCGGAGTCGGGCGGACAGCTTCGCTTCTCGGTCGATGTGCCTGACGAGGAGCAGAACCTCTGCATGAAGTGCCACCACAAGCGTGCGCAGCCCGACATCGATCCGACCACGCAGACGTCGCGCGGGCCGCACTCGCCGGAGGGGCCGCTGCTCCTCGGCGAGAACGTCGGGTTCTGGTTCGGTGACAGCATTGCCAATGTCGACCGTATCGTCGCCACGCATGGAACCGGGCGGAACCCCCGGTTGTGTGCGGGCTGCCACATGCCGCGGTTCGAGGTCACCGACGAGCTGACGGGCGACTTCGTCTTCCAGGCGACCGGCCATCTCTTCAAGGCCATTCCCTGCCTGGTGAACGGGATCCCGACGGCAGACGAGAACTGTGCGCTCAGCGCGCGCACCTTCCGCAGCTGCACGCCGAGCGGCTGCCACGGCGACGAGAATGCGGCGCGCTCGGTGTTCAGCACGACGCAGGCCGACATCCTCGACGATGCGGCGGAGCTGAAACGGCTCATCGATCAGGTTCGCTCGACCGCGATCAATGCCAACGACAAGAAATGGACGACCGCGGAGGGAGCCGACTTCAACTACCAGCTCGCCGTCAAGAAGGGCTCGTTCGTACACAATCCCTTCATGATCAGGGAGCTCGTGCGCGTCAGCATTGCTGAAATGAAGGAGGAGTACGGCATACAATGACGGGCTGACCGTCTAGGCATGCTCCGGCTCGCGCTCGCGATGCTTCAGGGCCGCGTGGGCGGCGCCGTGGACACTGTCCGCGGCGCCGCTTCGCGGCCCCAGACGTCTCCGCTCGATTCGGTGACGCTCGAGGATCCGCCGCTCCCCGGCGGGATTGCCGCGATCGTCCGCTGGTTCTTCCAGGTTCCCCAATGGGTGCAGATCGGCGGCGCCATCCTCGGCGTCATCGCCGCCGTCGCGCTGCTCGTGTTCGTCTGGAAGCGTCGTCGCGAGATTCGAGGCTGGTTCGAGACTCGGTCGCAGGGCGCGAAGATCGCGCTCGGCGCCATCGCCGTCGTCATCCTGCTCAGCGCCGCCGGTTTCGGCGCGGCGAGCTGGAACTACATGATGCATGACAACGACTTCTGCAGCGGTTGTCACATCATGGCCCCGTCGTTCGGGCGCTTCCAGACGAGCGAGCACAAGGACCTGAACTGTCACGACTGTCATCAACAGTCGCTCTTCGCGAGCGCGCGGCAACTCTACCTGTGGGTCCTCGATCGGCCGGAAGATATCGGCGAGCACGCGAAGGTACCCACTGAACGCTGCGCCGAATGCCACATCCAGGAGCAGCCGGACAGCGTGTGGCAGCGCATATCGGCGACCGCCGGGCACCGGCTTCATCTCGAGTCGGACTCCGCGGCGCTTCGAGAGGTCCAGTGCGTGACCTGTCACGGGCTCACGGTTCACCAGTTCGTGCCGGCCGATTCGACGTGCGGGCAGTCGGGATGCCACACGGAGACGAACATCCGTCTGGCCGGCATGCGCAACCAGACGGACCTGCACTGCGTGGCCTGCCATCAGTTCACGGCCCCCACGTCGGAGCAGACCGCACTCGACACATCGCGTACACTGCTCGTTCCGCGTGAATCGGAGTGCCTCGCCTGCCACGAGATGCGCGAGCGTCTCGCGGACTTCGACCCCGAGGCCGAGCCGCACGACGCGGTGTGCGGCGCGTGTCACAACCCTCACGAGCAGGAAACCCCCGAGGCGGCGTTCCGGACGTGCACGAACTCCGGGTGCCACGCGCGCGCCGACACGATCACGCCGTTCCACCGAGGGATCAGCGCGACCGCGCTCGCCGACTGCGCGACGTGTCACAAGGCGCACACCTGGCACTCGGATGCGAGTCAGTGCCTATCGTGTCACCGGGGAATCCTGCAGGATCAACCGCTGCAGCGGACACGCCCGAGCGCCGATGCGCATCAGGAGATTCCGTCGGGCGTCGTGCTGCGTCCGGTCGCCTTTCAGCAACCGCAGCAACAACCGCGGAGCACGACCGCGGGGGCTCCGGACATCTCGCATCGCGTGCACCGCGAGGTCACCTGCACCGCCTGCCACCGAAGCGGTGACCGTCACGGAGAGCTGACCGTCCGAACGGAGCGCGATTGTCAGAGCTGCCACCACAGCGCCGACCGCGCGACGCAATGCGGAGCGTGCCACCAATCCGCCGAGCTGCGGGCGACGCCGAACGTTCCTGTTCGATTCGCCATCTCCGCGCGGTCCGACGTGGAAACGCGGAACGTGCCCTTCCGACACAGCGCGCACACCGACGTCACGTGCGCCAGGTGTCACGCCGAGCCCATCACGCGCGCATCCACGGCGGACTGCGCCTCGTGTCACACGGAACACCATCGCGCGCAAGCTGACTGTCGGCTGTGCCACCGACCGGCGAAAGCCGATCACAATCGTCAGGCGCATCTCGGGTGCGCGGGCTCCGGCTGCCACACCATGCGTCAGACGCTGGCCCTTCAGGAGACGCGCAACGTCTGCCTGACGTGCCATGTGGACATGGTCAACCACAAGGGACGTCGTGAATGCGCGGGCTGTCACGAGGTCCGCTGGCTCGGCGAGCGGCGCGGCGCATGAGGATGCGGGTGAGCGTCGTCATGGCGCTGGCGCTCGCGGCCGGCCTGACCACCGCCGACTCCCTGCGTGCGCAGGGCGTCCGCATCAGCGGAACCACGATCACGCGGTACGTCGAGGTACGCCCGCTGGTCAACGACAGCGTTTCCATCGACTCCACCAGTGGAACGGGCACTCTTCGACAAGGGACGTCCCGCGACGTCGCGGTCCAGTGCGCTGCCGGAGCGCTGTTCTGCCGTTACAAGCGGACCGCCGATGCCAGCGAGTCCACCGTCTCGCTCATCCAGGATCTCGAGGCCAGCGTCTGGGGACTCGGTCAGGGGATTCGCGCCTACGCCCACATTCGCGGTCGCGCCGCGGGCGGAGCGACGAAGGACCTGTGGCCGCAGGCGGATGATGCGATGGACGTCCTCGATGCGTACGTCGAGATCGAACGTTGGCGGATTCGCGGACGCGCCGGGCGGCAGTGGCGGACCTCGGGCATGGGATACTACAACTTCGATGGCGTCTCGCTGCTCGTTAGGCCCGTCGATCGCCTCACGGTGGATGCCTTCGGAGGCTGGAGCCTGGTGCGCGGACTCAACGAGTCGCTCACCAGCGGCGCGATCGCGGCCGTCGAAGACATCCCTCCCGACGCGCGCGGCCTGGTGTTCGGGGTCGAGGTGCGTGGGCGTCCGACGACCCGCCTGTCCCTGGCCGGCACGTACCAGCGGGACATCCGCGACGATGGTGACGCCTTCTACTCGGAGCGCGTGAGCGCCGATGCGGACCTTCGCATCGGCCGCTTCGCCGGCGTGAGCGCCTCGGTCGAGGCCGACCTCGCGACGGGTGAATTCAACGAGGCGCTCGTGCGCGGGCGCATCCCGCTGCCGGCGCGGTTCACGCTCACCGCCGAAGGGCGTCGTCACGTTCCCTTCTTCGAGCTGTGGACCATCTGGGGCGCGTTCTCACCGGTGGGCTATACCGAGGCGAACGCCACCGTGGCGTGGAGCGACGCCGACTCTCGCCTGCTGCTCCAGGGGCGCGGGGGATGGCGGCGGTACGAGGAAACCGACGCCGGACTCGCGTTTCTCCCGATCGAAGACACCGGATGGCGCATTGGCGCGAACGGGACCTGGCGTGCCTCCGAGCGCTGGACGGTCTTCGCCGGCACGCACGCCGAGCTTGGCTTTGGCGCCGCGCGATCCGACGCGGACGCCGGTGTTCGATGGGAGCCGAATCAGCGCGTTTTCGCGGGGGCGCGCGTGGCGGGCTTCCAGACCGCACACGAGTTTCGGGTCGGCACGGGCCGCGTGTTCGCGTTAGGCCTCGACGGAGGAATCCGTCTCGGGAGCGAGGTGCGGATCCTCGGCGACGCGACGCTCTACCGCCACGACTACTCGGATTTCGCGCCGTCCACCGATTGGAGCCAGACACGCGCCTCGATTCGAATCGAGTGGACGATCGGCGGCGACCCGGGTATGCGGGAGCCCGGCTCGTGAGGCGGTGGCTCGGGGGAACGCTCGCCCTCGCGCTGACCGCCACGTCAGCCGGACTCGCCGTGTCGGGCAGCGATGAGGCTCGGTTCCCTCACATCGAGCACAAGGGCCTCTTCCCCACCTGCATCGGATGCCACGCGGGCGTCCTCGAGGAGCGCGAGATCGACCGGTTCCCCTCCCCACAGCAATGCGCGGGCTGCCACGACGGGCGCGACGTGAGGCGGGTCGACTGGGACGGCCCACGTCCCGAGCCATCGAACCTCAAATTCTCGCACGTCGAGCACAATCGTGAGGCGAACCTCGGCGTCGATCCCGCGCTGAACTGCCGGGCCTGCCACGCACAACGAGGCGACACGGCCTTCATGGCGGTGCAGCGGGAGCGCGCCAGTCTCTGCATTGGATGCCATGCGCACCGCGCCACCGCCCACCTCGTCGACGCCGAATGCCGCACCTGTCACGTAACCCTCGCGCAGGCCAGGGCGCTTTCCGATTCGGCCATCGCCGCGTTCCGGCGACCCCCGTCACACGATCGGCCCGAGTTTCTCCAGGCCCACGGCGCGACCGCGGCCGAGTCGCAGGCGCGATGCGCGATCTGCCACGCGCGCGAGAGCTGCGAGCGATGCCATCTGAACTCCGACAACGTCCCCGCGATCGCGGCGCTCGAGCGCGACCAGCGCGTGATGCGGCTGGCTGTGTCGCGAGAAGGCGCCTACCCGGTGCCGCCGAGCCACCTGGATCCTGACTTCCACATCGAGCACGGGGAGCAGGCGCGCACACGCGTGCAGGCGTGCGCCACCTGCCACACGCAGCCGAGCTGCCGGAGCTGTCACATCGGTCGCGGTGCATCCGATGTCATCGCGAGGTTGCAGCCGGCCGCGCCGGGATCGCGCGCCGGCGTCCAGCTGCGCGGACAGGATCCGACCAGGCCCCCCACTCCCCTGCCCGCGCCAGACCGCGCAGGCGGCGGCAACGGGTCGCACGAGGACCGCAATCTGGCCGTCGCCGCACCGGTGCCCGTGAAGGTCCACCCGGCAGGCTTCTCGGCGACACATGGACCCGCGGCCGCCAGCGGTCAGCTCACGTGTGAGGGCTGCCACGCGCGGAGATTCTGCTCGGACTGTCACGGAGGCGAGGGTGAACGACGCTTCCATCCGGCGAACTTCGTGGCGCGCCATGCTCCCGAGGCCTATGGCCGTCAGCGCGACTGCGCCAGCTGCCACAACACAGAGGCCTTCTGCCGCGACTGTCACCAGGCGAACGGCGCGGGCGCGACCGGCCGTCGCGACGTCGCCTTCCATACCGCCCAGCCGCTGTGGCTCCTGCAGCATGGACAGGCGGCCCGGCAGGGGCTGGAGAGCTGCGCAAGCTGCCACGCGCAGCGCGACTGCATGCAATGTCACTCGACGCTCGGCTGGGGCATCAGCCCGCACGGTCCCGGCTTCAATGCCAAGCGCATGGCTGACCGCAATCCTCAGACGTGCGGATATTGCCACGTCGGCGGCCCCCCGCGAACCTCTCCCTGACGCTCGTAGCTGGGCATTGCATTCTGCGGTAGGGCCGGGACACCGCCTGGTCAACCCACGGCGGCCACCACGGCGCACGCGTCCCCGATTATCTTGTCACCATGGAAATAGAGATCACGACGAAGAAGTCGGACGGGGTCGCCCGTCATCTCGAGGTGAAGGTACCGGCGCAAACCGTCGCCGATGCCGAGGACAAAGCGGCCCGCCGATACGCGTCGAAGCTCCGGCTCCCCGGGTTCCGCCCGGGCAAGGCCCCCGCGGCCATCATCCGCAAGCGATTCGGCCCCGCTATCCGCGAAGAAGCGCTCAACAGCCTCCTCAACGAGGCGTACAAGGAGGTTCTCGAGCGCGAGAAGATCCAGCCCGCGGGACAGCCACGGGTCGAGCACGTCCATTTCGACGAGGGACAGCCGCTCACCTTCGAATTGCACGTCGAGGTGCGCCCCGACATCGTGCTCGCGCGCACGACGGGGTTCCGGGTCCAGCGGAATCGGCGCGCGGTAACCGATGATCAGGTCCACGACCAGCTCGAGCATCTGCGCGACCAGCGCGCGACGTGGACGCCCGTCGATGAGAAGCCGCTTCCCGGCGACCTCGTGTCGGTGGAGCTCTCGACCGCGGACGAGTCAGGGGCGATGCCCGAGCCGAAGCAATATCAGATCGTCCTCGGCGCAGGTCAGGCGATCGCGGGTGTGGAGGAAGTCATCATGGAGGCCGCGCCGGGCGAGACACTCGAGCGCCCCGTGAAATGGCCCGATGACTTCCCTGACGAGACCGAGCGAGGCAAGACGAAGGCGGTCCGGGTGAAGCTGGTGGATGTGAAGCGCAAACAGGTTCCGGAGCTCGACGATGCGTTCGCGCGCGAGGTCGGCGATTTCGACTCGCTCGATGCGCTGAACAAAACCGTCCGCGAGGATCTCGATCGGCATGCCGACCGTGATGCCGACGCCGACGTCAGACAGAAGCTCGTCGACGAGATCATCTCGGCCAATCCGTTCGACGTCCCGAAGAGCTGGGTCGATCAAATGGTCGAGGCCTACATCGAAGCGTACCAGGTCCCCGAGGAGGAGCGCGACCGCTTCCGCGGCGAATTCCGCGCGGTCGCCGAGCGTCAGGTGCGTCGCGATCTGGTGATCGAGACGATCGCCGACAAGCAGAGCCTGCGGGCGAGCGAGAGCGACATCGATGCGCGCGTGGCGGAAGTGGCCGAGCGGCGCAATGCCGATCC
>DASRHU010000222.1:0-6636 GCA_035650335.1 Gemmatimonadaceae bacterium
GAGAGTCGCGCGCATCGTTCCCATCGTACCCGGCCATCCCAGGTCGATCAGCAACCGACTCGTGCCGGCGCTCACCACCCAGTAGTTGGTCGAGCGATAGCCGACGTTGACGATGGTCGGCACAGTGGTCAGGGGTCGGGAGTCAGGAGTCAGGGATCAGGGGGTGTCAGGGAGTGGGTGCGAGGGGATGAACCACATAACGACTGTGTCAGGGCAACGCCCTGACCCCTGACCCTGTCCACTGACACCCCCTGATCCCTGACTCCTGACTCCTGACTCCTGACCCCTGATCACTGTGCCGACCATCGTCAACGTCGGCTATCGCTCGACCAACTACTGGGTGGTGAGCGCCGGCACGAGCCGGTTGCTGATCGACCTGGGATGGCCGGGTACGATGGGAACGATGCGCGCGACTCTCCAGCGGATGGACGTTCCGCTCAAAGAGATTCGGTACGGCCTCGCCACGCACTACCACATCGATCATGCGGGACTCGCGCAGGAGCTCAAGCAGGCAGGCGTTCCGCTGCTCGTGATCGACCTTCAGGTCGCGGCGATTCCACTGATGAAGACCGCGGTGAAGCCGGCCGACAAGTACGTGGACATTACCATGCACGGCAACGTGACGATCTCGCTGGCCGAGAGCCGATCATTACTCGCGAGCATCGGGATCGCCGGAGAGATCGTTCACACTCCCGGGCATTCGGACGACAGCGTGTCGCTGCTGCTCGATGATGGCTCGGTCTTCACCGGCGACCTCACCCCGCCGGCGGTCGCCTACGGGGACTCCGCGCCGGTCGTCATGGACAGTTGGCGACGGCTACGCGAGCTGGGGGCGACGCGGGTGCACCCTGGGCATGGACCAATCGCGATGATGCCGACTGCGTGACGAGAAGCCGGAATGCGGAACGCGGATTAAATGCATCAAGATCCGCATTCCGCATTCCGCATTTGTCTCTATCGACCTCGAATCAGCTGCACGATCTCCCCGCGGCCAAAGAACTCCGCCCACCCCAGCGGATCGCTGTCGTGCTTGCTGTCATGGATGGTCGGATCGGCTCCGCCGGCCAGCAGCAGCCGCGCGACCTCCACGTTTCCTCCCATCGCCGCGAGATGCAGCGGCGTCACCTCGGCATCCCAGTGCATCCAGCGCGCGTTGGGATCCACGCCGTGGTCGAGGAGCCACCTCACCGCGGCGACGTTGCCGCGCTTCGCCATGAGGTGCAGCACGCCGGCGTTGGTTCCGCCCGGATCGATCAGGCTTCGCCCGTCGCGAAAGGATCGCTCGGCTGCCTCCCAGTCGCCTAACGCCAGCGCCGTGAAGAGATCCATAGGTGCGCGTTGGGCGAGCGACTCCATCACGCGTGCGTCGATGTCCGGCGTCATGGCGTAGACTGACGCCGGATAGCCGGACCCATCGCGCCCGAGCGGGTCGGCGCCCAGCTCGAGGAGAAGCGCCGCCATCTCGGGGCGGTTCATGCGCACGGCGAAGTGAAGCGGAAGCTGATGATCCTCGTTCCGGCTCATCCGACGGCTCAGGGCAGAGGGATCGGCGGCGACGATCCGACGCACTTCGTTGGCGTCCTCGAGGGCGACGGCGGAGAAGATGTGATGCCGAGCGCCGCGGCTGAGGAGAAGACCGACCACGGCGCGATGTGCGTCGTCGTCGCAGCCATTCCAGCAGCTCGCCCAGCCGATGACTTCCAGCTCGTGATCATCGCCGCGGCCGATCGGGTCGCCCCCCGCGTCCGCGAGGCGTCGCACGACGTCCAGGTGACCAGCCGCGGCGGCCCAGTGCATGGGGTACGTGTTGTCGCCCTTCTCTCGCGTGTTGACATCGAGCCCGCGCTCGAGCAGGAGATCGACCGCCGCCAGATGGCCATTGTGTGCCGCCGTGTGCAGCAACGACCACTCGTACGGCTGGGCGCGTGCGCTCAGCTTGGCGGGGTATTTGTCGAGCAGCGCGGCGAGAGTGTCGGCGTCGCCCCGCCGCGCGGCGTCGAACAGCTGACCGTCGACCGCCAGCGAGTCGACGTGCGCCTTGAGCGCGCGCCAGCTCGAGAAGCCGTAGTCTCTCGCGAGGTGGAGCTGCGCGTCGGCCAGGCGCGCGTCGGGCGCCGTTAGGCGGAGCTCCTCCAGGCGGCGCTTGGCCTGCTTGCGGAGCCACTCGAGGTTGGGGGTGTCCGGAAGCCGGAGCGTTCCAGACGCGGGCGTCTGTTCAGCCATGAGAGACCTCCATTCCTTCGAAAGGGACGAGCCCTTTCATGTCGCCCGTCGTCCGCGGAATGGGCGAGGAATAGAAGTCGTATGGAAGCGACTGGGGGTGGGTTGAACCCTTTACGCGGACCGTCGGCCGCCCACACGGCGCTGCCGAAATGGTACCCCCGCGATCGCGTAGCGACAAGTCATGGCGATGACACCGACGCGCGACCGCCCCCGACCGTGCGCACGAGCTCGCTCCCCGGGTCGGCTCGACGCCGCACGTCGATGACCGCCGCCGCTCCGATACGAAGCCACATGTCGCGTCCACTGGTAGTGAGCGACGTATCCCGCGGGTGGAGGAACAGACCGTCGGCATCGACCGTATCGATCCCGATCGCCTCTCGCAGGTCCCCGACGTCGGCGACGCGTCCGCCAGTGCGAGCGACCGCGTCGTCATAGTTGATGGCGACGTCGGCCCGGACAGGCGTTCGCCCCGGAAGCACGACCTGACCGCCCATCACGAGCACATCGGCCGCGCCGCGCCTGTTCCCCGGCAACGATTCGTACGCATTGATGTCCACGCTCGCGTAACGACCGGTCGCGATTGCGTCGAGCGCCGCCAGCACCGCCACCACATTGAGCGTCCGGAGCCGCTGCTTGTCGGGGTCGTCCGGCAGTGCACCGCTCTCGATGAGCACCGTGCTCGTTCCCCACTGCTGCATGAGATCGCCAAACGCTCGCGGATTGAACGTGTCGTCGTACCGGGCGATCCGTCCGGGAATCTCCGGCCCGAGCGTTTGCGCGATGAGGCCGGCAACGAGGCGCGCACGCGAGCGCACGTCGTCGTACGCGCCACTCTCGGAGCCTGGCGGCGCCAGCAGTGCAATCGCTACCTGCTTGCCTCGAGGACCGGCGAGCACCCGTGCGCCCTGATCGTGCAGGTTGAACCCGAACGCCGGGCGGATGCGGTCACGCAGGGCCTTCAACGCGCGCGCTTCCGGCGTCGCCAGCTGACGCGCATCGCGATTGATGTCGATCCCGACCGCGTTCTCTCGTTGAAAGAGCTCGGCACCATCCGGATTCAGCATCGGGACGAATACGATCGTCAGGCGCTCGCGGAGCCGCTCGCGCACCCGATCGCCGCGCGCCTCCACGAGAAAGCGAAAGATGTCGGCCAGCGCCATCGTCGCGGTCGCCTCGTCGCCGTGCATTTGCGACCAGAGCAGCACCGTCGTGCTCCCGCTACCGAAGGTGACCGAGCGGATCTCGCGACCGTGAAGGGAGCGCCCGATCTCCGCCGTGCGGAGGGCATCGCTGGAAATCGACGGTTGCACGGCCCGCCAGAACTCCTCATGCGTGAAGCGCCTGGAGGTGATCGTGGCGACGCGATACTGCTCCGCAGCTCGCAACCCGTAACCGGTGGCATCATCGATCGGGATCGGGGTTTCGGGCGTCCGCGCGGGTTGCGTGCAGCTGGCCAGCAGGACGGCGGCGAACAAGATTCGCATGAAAAACGTCTCCAGGGTTCTCGCGTGGCGGTCGCCCGCGCTTCAGATTCGAATGAGAATCGTACCACGTCGCGCCCGCCGTGGGGGAGAGGCTCCCTGGGTACAGGACGGGCGACGACTCAACGATCGAAGTCGCGCAGGAGGCCCCATGGAGTTCCTACTGGTCCCGGTCGCGCTCGTCGTCGCGTACCTCCTGGGCGGCATCCGAGTGCTCAGGCAGTACGAGCGCGGGGTCATGTTTTTTCTCGGCCGTTATACGTCCACCAAAGGTCCGGGCCCCACGTTCGTTCCGCCGCTTCTCGCGGCCATGAAGCGGGTGTCCTTGCGGATCGTCGCTATCGACGTTCCCCCGCAGGACGTCATCACCCGGGACAACATCTCGGTGAAGGTCAACGCGGTACTCTACTTTCGCGTGGCCGAGCCCTCGCTCGCGATCATCGAGGTCCAGGATTACCTCCACGCGACTGCCCAGCTCGCGCAAACCACTTTGCTGTCGGTCCTCGGCCAGGTGGAGCTCGACGAGCTGCTCGCCGACCGCCGAAAGGTCAACGACATCCTGCGGACGATCATTGACGAGCGCACCGACTTCTGGGGCATCGAAGTCTCGGCGGTCGAGATCAAGGACGTGCTGTTGCCTGACGGGATGCGCCGCGCGATTGCACAGCAGGCGGAGGCGGAGCGCGAGCGTCGTGCCAAGGTGATCAGCGCGCAGGGAGAGCTGCAAGCGTCGGAGGCGCTGGCCGAGGCCGCGCGGGTCCTGCAGAGCCAACCCGCGTCGATCCAGCTCCGCTTCCTCCAGACGGTTACCGAGATCGCCGCAGAGAACAACTCGACCACGATCTTCCCGATCCCGATCGACATCTTCCGCCCCTTCTTCCAGAAGGCCGTCGAGGCCACGGCGTCGGTTCCGGTGACGGCGGCGGTGCCGCCGCAGGGGGTCGCGGACGCGCTCCCCCGGCCGGTGCCGGCAGACGTGCTTCCGCAGTTTCGATTCGAGCCGGCGAAGAAGGTGAGCGCAGACTAAGACGCGCGGGGGAGTGAGTTTCCAGGGCCCGCATTCGCGCGTCTTCCGCTAGGCGCACGTTGCCGCACGCCCCCGGCGGGGACGCCGTAGCGGCGGCGCCTGCGCGCTGTCGTCGCGCCCACCAATCTCCGCGCCCATGATCGCCTGCGAACACTGCGCAACAGAGCTCCCCGATGCTGCGCAGTATTGCTACGTGTGTGGCAGAGACATCGCCGACGACGGCCAGAACGGCGGCGAGGACAGCGGCCCCTCGGCCAATGCGATCGCCGGGCTGAAGGCACGGCTGACCAAGACCCTGAAGGGTCGGTACCGCGTCAAGGACGTCCTTGGTGCCGGCGGGATGGGCGTCGTCTTCCTCGCCGATGACATCAGTCTCAAGCGTCCGGTCGCGATCAAGGTGCTTCCGACCGATCTCGCGAGCGACAAGAAGGTCGTCGCTCGGTTTCGTCGCGAAGCGAAGACCGCGGCCGCGCTCGATCACCCGGGAATCATTCCGGTGCTTTCGGTGGAGAGCGATGGCGGGCTGCACTACTTCATCATGAAGTACGTCGCGGGCCGCACGCTCGACGAAATGCTGAGCGACGGACGGCCGCTCCCCATTCCATTCGTTATGCAGGTGCTTCGCGAGGCGGCGGCGGCGCTGGCGCACGCGCACGAGAACGGGGTGGTGCACCGCGATGTGAAGCCGGCGAACATCATGCTCGAGGACGATGATCGCGTCATCCTCACGGACTTCGGCATCTCCAAGGTCACGGCGACGGCGTCGAGCAACGCGACGACAGCGGCCCGGTTGACCGACCTCGGCATGGTCGTGGGCACGCCGCATTACATGGCGCCCGAGCAGGCGGTGGGACAGCCGGTGGATGGACGAACGGACCAGTATGCCCTCGGCGTCGTCGCGTTCGAGATGCTGACGGGCCGGGTCCCGTTCGATGACATCACCCCGCACGCGATCATTCAGCGACACATCAACGAGGCGCCCCCCGATCTCTCGCGCCTGCGCCCCGATGCTCCACCGCACGTCGTGGCCGCCATCGGCCGGGCCTTATCGAAGGCGCCGTCGAACCGATTCGCGACCATGCAGGAGTTCGGCGCGGCGGTCGCCGGCTCGGGATCCCGCGCGACCGGCAATCTCGAGTTCACGGTTCCCGCCGCGAACATCACCGCATCATCGCGAGCCGCCGAGCCTGCCCGCGGGCGCGTTCGCCCCTGGGTGGCGGCCCTGATGCTTCTCCTCGTCGGAGGCGGGGGCGCGGCGGCATGGGTTGGCGGCGGCCGCCGGGCCGCGGCCGAGGTGGCGGAAGTGGCCCCGAAGCCGACCCCCCCGAAGCCCGTCGCGCCCAAACCGGCGGCGCAAAGGCCCGTCGCGGGGAAGGAGGCCCGCCGTCGAACCGCGCCGCTCAGCATCGCGTCGAGGCCGCGCGCGACCGTGTTCATCAATGACGTCAAGGTGGGCGCGACGCCGCTCGCGAACCGCCAGCTCACGGTCGGACGCACGTATCGCATTCGCGTCGAGCGCGCGGGGTATCGTACGAAGCGAGAGACGATCACGGCGACGGGGTCGGCCCCGATTCGCCGAAGCTACGTCCTCGAGCGGGTCCGGAAACGCTAGAAAGCGGTAGCGCGTACAGGGGGTCGTCATCGCCTCGCTGGCGCCGGGCGCTGTCCAGGCCTATCGTAACAAAGGTTTCCCGTTTCAGGCCCCCCCGATGTCCTCCGACCTACAGCGCGAGCTTCAGGAAGCCGTTGGCGATGTTTACGCCATAGAGCGTGAGCTTGCCCGCGGCGGTATGTCGCGCGTGTTCGTGGCGGTCGAGCGGTCGCTTGGTCGGCGCGTCGTCATCAAGGTTCTGGCGCCCGAGCTGTTCAACGGCGTCAGCGCCGCGCGCTTCCAGCGGGAAGTCC
>DASRHU010000223.1:0-12338 GCA_035650335.1 Gemmatimonadaceae bacterium
GTACGACGGCGATAGAACGGGACACAACCTCGTCTCGTTCTTCGGACGCGTGAACGCCACCTTCGCCGATCGCTATCTCTTTTCGGGCAGCATTCGCGCCGACGGCTCCTCGCGGTTCGGCGCCGAGAATCGCTACGGCTATTTCCCCGCCGTCTCCGTGGGCTGGATCATGAGCGACGAGCCGGCCTTCGAAGGCCTCCGTCGTTATGCCGACGTCAAGCTCCGCGCGAGCTACGGCGAGACCGGAAACCAGGACATTGGCGACGACTTCGCGCCAATCGCCCGTTACTCCGAGGCGAAGTATGCCGGCGCTCCCGGCATTGCGCCGGAGAACATCGCGAACCAGGAGCTGAAGTGGGAGACGAACCGCGAATACGACGTCGGGATCGACGTCGGCATGTTCGACGGCCGCGTCAACCTCGTCGCCGACTGGTATCTCAAGGAAACCGATGACCTGCTGATTCTCCGCCCGATCACGCGGACGACCGGGTTCAGCAGCTTCTGGGACAACATCGGGAACATCGAGAACCAGGGGCTGGAGTTCGGCATCACCACCGTGAATCTCGATCCGCCGGCCGACGGGCTCCGCTGGGAGACGAACTTCAACATCTCCTGGAACAAGAACAAGGTGACGAGCCTGTACAACCACGAGCCGTTCAACTCCGGCTTCGATGACGTGAATCGCTACGAAGAGGGCGAGGCGATGGGCGCCTTCTACACGGTGAAGTTCATCGGCGTGGATCCGCAGACCGGCAACGCGATGTTCTTCGATCTGGATGGCGATGGCGAGACCGGCGAGGATTCCGATGACCGGATGATCGTCGGCAGCCCGCACCCGGACTATTGGGGCGGCCTGACGAACACGTTCTCGTTCAGGGGATTCGACCTTCGCGCGTTCGTGCAGTTCAGCCAGGGCGCCGAGATCTACAACGGCCTGCGCGCGTACGCCGACGATGGCGTCTGGAGCCTGGGCGACAACAAGCTGAAGCACGTCCTCAGGCGCTGGCGCCAGCCGGGTGACATCACCGACGTGCCGCGCCCGAGCTGGGATGGGGTCTCGCAGGCGTACATCACGTCGAGCCGGTGGATCGAGGACGCGTCGTACATTCGGCTTCAGGAGATCACGCTCGGATACAAGCTGCCGATGCGGTTCGCGAGCAGGGCGAATCTCGCCGACGCGCGCATTTTCGTCTCAGGGCGCAATCTGAAGACGTGGTCCGACTTCCTGGGCTTCAATCCCGAAGCAAACAGCGCGGGATCGAGCTCGCTGACGACGATGTCGAACGAGTTCTACTCCTATCCGCTGGCGCGCACGATCACGTTCGGCGTGCAGGGCTCGTTCTGACCATGGCATCCACTTCCCAGACTTCTTCCAGAGCGATGACACCATACATGCGAATCCGATGGAGTGTGCCGGCGCTCGTCCTGGCACTGACGGCGGCGTGTGATGACACGCTGACGGTCGAGCCGATCAACGAGGTGGCGGCCGACGTCGCCATCGTCGACGCCGCGACGGCGCGGGCGGCGGTGGCCGGCGCGTATGACGCACTCCAGGACGACGCGAGCGCCACGTACTACAGCGGCGATTTCGCCGTCTTCAGCGACCTCTCGGCGGACGACGTGCGCCACAGCGGCACGTTCGATACGTACCGGCAGGCAGACCGCAATCAGCTCGCGCCCAGCAACGGCACGATCGAGGACATTTGGGAGCAGCTGTACGTCGCCGTCACGCGAGTCAACCGCATCATCGAGAAGCTCCCCAGCGTGCCCGGGCTCGAGGAGATCGAGCGGGATGACCTGCTGGGACAGGCATACTTCCTCCGCGCGCTCAGCTATCACAACCTCGTGAAGCTCTTCGGAGGCGTGCCGCTGCGCCTCACGACCCCCGCGAGCACCGACGAGGCGGCAACGATCGCGCGCGCATCGGTCGACGAGACGTACACGCAGATCTTCGATGACCTCGACCAGGCCATCGCGCTGATTCAGGAAACGGGCGATGTGACGGTTGCCACGCGCGGAGCTGCCTGGGCGCTGCTGAGCCGCGTGCACCTCTTTCGCGGCAACTGGGCGGACGTCGTCAGCGCCGCCGACTCGGCGGAGAGCTACGGCTACGATCTCACGGCGGAGTTCGGCGACCTCTTCCAGGCCGAGGGCGGCACCGAGGAGGACATCTTCAAGATTCCCTTCACCGCCGAAGAAGCGCATTTCCTTGGATGGTACTATCGCGCCAAGGGCTACGGCGGACGGTACGAGCTCGCGCCGACGTGCGCGCTCGTCAACGCGTTCGACTCCAGCGTGAATTGCGCGGCCAGCGACTTCATGACGGGATGGTCGCCAGGCGATGACCGCGCGGCGTTCTCGATCGACGTCAACACCAGCTCGAATACCCCGTTCGCGAGCAAGTACGCCACCGGTATCGGCGATGAGGATCTGCACGTGATCCGCTTCGCCGAAGTGATCCTGAATCGTGCCGAGGCGTACGCGCGGCTCAACAACCTCGCGGCGGCCGTCGCCGACTACAACAGGACGCGCGTTCGTGCCGGTCTCGCGCCGCACGTGCTCGGGGTCGACGTGACGACGCAGCAGGATGTACTCAACGCGATCTGGCAGGAGCGGCGTCTCGAGCTCGCGTTCGAGGGATTCCGGTGGCCCGACCTCGTGAGAACCGGGCGTGCCGTCACCGTCCTCGGGATCGGCGACCGGCCGCATCAGGTCCTTTACCCGATTCCGCAGGCGGAGCGCGACGTGACCAATCCGCCGCTGGAGCAGAATCCCGGCTACTGACACCGGGACGTACAATCGAAAACCCCGCCTGGCTCGCCAGGCGGGGTTTTCTTCTTGTCGAATGGAAACAGCCTCAGCGATCGACAGGCAGGCCGCTCGGAACGGACTCGGGAATCAACGCGGCGAGATTCCGTGCCGCCGGATCGGTCAACGAGCGCAGGAACGCCACAAGATCGCCTTGCTCCTCGTCGCTGAAGTCGAGTGGCCGTCGTACACGGAAATCGAGCGACTGCAAGAGCGCGTTGATGGTCGCGTCATCACCGTGATACGCGGCGCGCAGCGACGTGGGAAGCTGCGCGACGTCGTACGAGCGCACCGCCTTCGTGACATCCGAGTAGTGCCGCACCACCGCCTCGAGCGTTGGGTATGCACCGCTGTGCATGTACGGCGCGGTCAGCTCGACGTTGCGCAACGGTGCCGCGCGGAAGGCGAAGCGATAGACGTCGACGTCGGGGAATAGCTCACCGCGTCCGAGGTCAAGCGGTGCGGCGGAGCCCATACCCGGACCCACCTGCGGGGCCCCGACGCTCGCGAAGGTCTGGCCTCCGAGCAGCGGCCCGAAATGGCAGCTCGCGCAGGCTGCCTCGTTCCCGAAGAAGATACGGGCGCCGCGCTTCGCCGCCGATGACAGCGCGGTGTTGTCACGCGCAAGATACCGATCGAAGGGCGACTCCGTCCGGCGCAGGGCGTTCGTCTCGAAGGCCGCGATTGCCCGCGCGGCGTGCTCGAAGCTGAGCGAGGTGATGGGCACGCCGGGAAACGCACCGTTGAACATGTCGACGTATTCCCGAATCGCGAGGACGCGGCGCATGACCGCTCGACGGACCTCGTCCGGCTGATCGTCCGCGTATGCCGCCAGCTCGTTAGGTTCGCCGAAGCGATCGACATCGCCCTCCGCGCCTCGCATTTCGACGCGGTTGACGACCGGCATCATGGCCTGCGCCACGAGGACGTTGTCCAGTCCGGCCGGCACACCCTCGAACGCCGGACCGAGCTGCGGCCCAAACTGGGCGAGGCGGCCGTCCCAGAACACGTAGAAGGCTCCGAGCCCGATGTTGATCAGGGGTGGCGCGTTGCGTGGGACGTGCTGCCGTCCCTCCCCAGGCTCGCGATGTCCGCCGACGGCGATCCCGCCAGTGCCGACCGCGAGCGACAGCCCATCACCGAAGCTCGTGCTCGGGGCGTGACAGCTCGCACACGATACGTCTCGATTGCCGCTGAGAACCTTGTCGAAAAAGAGCGCGCGACCGAGCTCGACGAGCGCGGGATTGGCCGCTGGCTCCTGGGGAAGAATGGGTACGACGCCCCACCGTGCGATCAGCTCGCGAAGCTCGGCGTCCGGCGGTGGTGGGGGGGTCACGCCCGTTGTCTCGCGCCCGCAGGCCGACTGCATGGCGAGACACACCGCGACCGCCAGCGACCAGCATCCCCGGACCGATGACGACGTCTTGCGCATGAGGCACCTCGGCGCAAATCAGCGAATGGGCAGCGAGATGGAGATCTGATGAGAGACGACACTGACGCCATCGAGCGTCAGCGGGCCGCTCGGTGCGACGATGATGTTCGATGCGGCGACAGCCAGATCACGAGTGAAGACGTCGTCCCTCACGCCCGGACGCCCCGTGCCACTCGTCAGGCTTCCCCGATACGCGATCGTGAGACGGGGGACCTCGATGCGAAATCCCCAGGTTGGAAGCCATTCGTTCCAGTACTCGCGCTGCGTCCGCTCCTCCCCCTGGACGTGGTCCACCTGTCTCAAGCGATAGCTGACCGTCCTGAGCGCCACGCCAAACTGAAACCCCACGAGCGTCTCGCTGTCGGCGACCGCGTGTTCCTCGGAGAAGCCGAACCGCAGGGTCGCGTTCGAAAAGCGGAACCAGTTCTCGATCGTTCGCGCCCCAGCCGCGAGGGAATCCCCCTGGGCTGTCTCGATCGGTGTCGCGGCGTCAGCCCACGTATGGCTCCGGATCGGCTCGAACACGGCATCGAAGCCGACGATCGTCCCCTGGAAGGCGCGACTCACGCCGAGCCCGAGGTCGTACGCGTGTGAGCGCCCCGGATCGCGCGGAATGTTCATGATCTCGTAGTTCGGGATCTTCGGGTGGGACGCGATGTTCGCCGTCAGACGCACGCCGGCACGCCATCCCGCCGCCGCCAACGGCTGCTCGTATTCCGCGTGCGCCCCCCACGTGATCGTGCGATCGATGTTCTGCTCGACCCGCGGGCGCTGAACCATCACGCGCTGTTCGGGATCCCAGAACACGTCGGCGTACGTCACGTCGTGCGTCATGTCAATGCGATTGTGCAGGAGCATCGCTTCGAGCGACTGACCTCCCTTCCACTCCTTCAGTACCCCAACGCGTGCATCGACGAGGTGGCCGAACTGGGTCAGGTCGATGCTGCGAGCGTACAGCAGATCCACCCCGTCGATCGCGTTCAGCTCGGCCCACTGGAAGCTCGCGCCTAACGCCCAACTCCCGTCGCCGAGCGGCGCGCCCGCGAGCGCGTGAACGAATCGGTTGCCGTGCGAGCGGCTCGCGCGAGGCGGAGAGGCGATGCGCACATCATCCACGATGCCGAATGGCTGCACCGGATCGATCTGGCGGGCTTCGTCGATCTCCTGAATCGCGACGGTGAACCCGCCGAACCACGACCGGTTGGCTTCCACCACCGAGATCGGAAGTGTTCGGCCTCCACCCGCGTCGTTCGAGACGCTGAACATCATCGGCGCACCGGAGACGCGGCCGCTTTTCAGCCGCGTTCCCTTCGCGGGATTGACGAACGGGTCGAGCCATGGATCGTCGACCGCGATCGACACTCCACCCATCGCCGAGGATCGCGACGGGAAGATGTCGAACTGGTCCGCCTGGGCCACAGGCACCGTCTTGATCTGAATGAGTTGCGCGGGAGCGCCGGATGCCGTCAACGCGAACGCGCACACGCTGAGGATGGCGCTGAGGGGGAAGCGCGACATAACGAGCCTCCGGAGGCGTCGTACTGCACACCCCCGGAGGCTCGACGGCGTCACTTCATGCGACGCGCAGCGATCCCTTGGGTCCGGGCGTTCCCCCGCGCTCCACCGGATGACCGCTGGACGCCCAGTCGGCGAACCCTCCAACGAGGTTGATCACCTCGTCGATCCCTTTGGCGCGGAGCAGACTGGTGGCGATCGCCGACCGAGTCCCCCCCTGGCACTGCATCACGAGGGGCTTGCCTCGGGGAAGCTCGGCCAGGCGGTCTTGCAGGTAGCCGAGGGGGATGTTCGGAACGCCTGGCAGATGGCCGGCCTCCCACTCGCTCGCCCCGCGAACGTCGATGACCTCGACCGTCCCCTTCCGAAGCTCGGCGGCTAGCTCGCTCGACGACATCTGCCGAACCGACGCGAGCTGGTGGTGGTCGGAGGCCCAGGCCTCGATCGCGTCCTTGCCAAAGTACCCCGCCGTCTGGTCGAGCCCGATCATCGCCAGATCCCTCACTGCCTCATCGACGCAGTGCTGGCAGGCGTCGTCGAGGATGAGATAGAACGGCCGATCGTAGGGCACCAGCCAGCCCGCCCACGTCGTGAACGACTTGTTGAGCGGAATGTTTATCGTTCCCGGAACGTGGCCAACCGCGAACTCCGACCAGGAACGCGTATCGACGACGATGGCGTCTTTCTCGATGAGCGCCGGGAGACGGGTTTCCGGCAGGCGCTCCGGCCGGCGGAAGCCGTGAAGGACTCGCGGCCCTTCCTTGTTGATTCGTTTCATCTCCGCGAAGTACCTCGGCGGCTCGGGCTGCCCGGCGAGCACCTGCTCCACGAATCTGGATTCATCGTCCAGGGTCAGTCCCCAGTTCGCGATCTTTTCGTAGCCGAGCGTCGTGGAAGGCACCGCCCCGAGCGACTTCCCGCACGCCGAGCCAGCGCCGTGACCGGGCCAGAGCTGCAGGTAGTCGGGCAGCTGCTTGAACCGCTGCAGGCTGTGGAAGAGCGTGCGTGCGCCAGCCTCCATGGTTCCCACGAAATTCGCGGCGCGCTCGAGCAGATCGGGGCGGCCCACGTCGCCGGCGAACACGAAGTCACCGGTGAAGACGCCCATGGGCCGATTCGTCGCCGGTGTGTCGGTCAGCATGAACGAGATGTGCTCCGGCGTGTGCCCCGGCGTGTGGAGCACCTCGATTTTCAGGTTGCCGACCATGAACTCGTCGCCATCCTTCACGAGACGCGCGCCAGCCTCACGAGCGAACGCGTACTTCCAGTTCGCGTCGCCCTCGTCGGAGAGAAAGAGCTGCGCCCCGGTCCGTGCGGCCAGCTCTCGACTTCCGGAGACGAAGTCCGCGTGGATGTGCGTCTCGGTCACGTGCGTGATCCGAACGCCCTCCGCTTCCGCGGCACGGAGGTATTGGTCGATGTCGCGGTTGGGATCGATCACGAGCGCTTCGCCCGTGGCCGCACACCCCACCAGGAAGCTCGCCTGCGCGAGCTTTTCATCGTAGAGTCGCTTGAGCAACATGATCGAGACCTCCAGGAAGCGGCTAGAGCGAAAACGCGCCGCGATTCTGATAGAGTATGACACCAGCCATGACCAGCAGGAATACCGCGAAGGAGCGCTTCAGCGCCTGCTGCGAGACGAACCGAACGAGGTGCGTGCCCACCAGGATGCCACCAATGGCGATCGTCGTAAACACCGCCATGAACCCCCACGGGACGTCCACCTGACCGAGGTACCCGAGGAATCCAGACGCCGAATTCATCGCGATTACGACCAGCGATGTGCCGACCGCCTGTTTCATCGGCAGCCGTGCGAGCACCACCAGCGCGGGGACGATCAGGAACCCGCCGCCAATGCCGACCAGCCCGGTCAGCAGGCCGACGCCCAACCCCACAGCCAGAACCAGCCAACGCGAGACCGGCTCGTTACCGTCCGACGGTTGAGCGACCGGGCGACGGAGCATCGATAGAGCCGCCCCCAGCATCACGACGGCCAGCAGCGTCAGCTGAAACAGGCCGCTCACCAGGACAGCCAGCCGCGCCCCGGCGAAGGCACCCACCATGGCGACGATTCCGAAGGTGAACGCCTGTCGAAAGTTCACGTTCCCGGCCCGCCAGTGCCCGATCGCTCCGACGAGGCTCGTCGTTCCCACCACCGGAAGACTCATCGCGATCGCCGGCTTCGCCGCATAGCCGAGGACGTAGACGAAGACTGGAACGGTGAGAATCGACCCGCCACCGCCTAACAACCCGAGCGACAACCCGATCGCCGAAGCGAGCACCAGCCCGAGAGCCTCCACGCTACGTCAGCAGGCGGGACATGCACGCGCCGGCCGGCTGGTCATCGAACGACCCACAGGAGCCGGCGGATCGCCCGCGGTGAGCGCCCGCACCATCTCGGCGACATCGCAGGTCGCCGGACGATTGTATGGCAGATGCGAGAGCGCCATCGCCATGCCACACGTGTTGGTCACTCCGGCGAAGACGAGTCCGCTGCCGATGAATGCCGGGACAATGGCGAACAGAGGATTGATGAAGAGAGCCAGCAGTCCGCCAAGCGCCGCGAGCGAGCCGGCGAGGATGCGCACCTGGCGCTCGAGCGAGAGTCGCTCGGCGCCGCGGATCACCGGATTCCCCGCCGCGACCCATCCGTTCACGCCGCCGTCGAGCACGTGGAGGTTCGGCATCCCGGCCGCCTTCAGCGCCTCCTCGGCCTTTCGCGCGCGTTGCCCCGACTGACAGACCAGCACGACGGGCTCGGCGACATTGGTGCGGATTTCGGCGCCATGCTCTCCGAGTCGATCGAGCGGAACGTTGTACGCCCCGCGGATGTGAACGCTTTCGTATTCGCCGGGCGTCCGGACGTCGAGCAGCCGGATTTCCGGGTGCTCGCTCAGCAGCTCACTGAGCTCGGTCGGGCGAATGACGGGGGGAATGACCTGCGCCTGCGGCATGAATGTCCTCCGTGGATGGGCCGGCGTCTATTCACTACTGTATGGTAATATAGTGAACTACTGCCGCCGAGCAAGTGGCGCCCGGTCATCTATTCCACTATAATGGAATATAGTAATAGTAGCCGGGGGAGCCGCAGATGACGCAGAAGGCCTGCTAGTGGCCCCGCGTCCGAGTCACTGAGCGCAAGGGCATGTAACCGCAAACGGCCGCAACAGGACGGAGTCCTGCTCGGGAGGAAAGCCTGTCCCCTCGTCCAATGGCCGCAGAGAAAACAATAAAGCGTTGGCGTGTTTGCTGTAGTTGCGGCCATTCGGACGAGGGGCAAAGGCCCTGGTCGTTCTCGAGTGCCCGTCCCGCTGCGGCCTTTTGCGGTTACATCGGGTCGTCGAGCCTGCACTCCGAAACTCAGACGCAGTCTGTAGCCCTCCGTCTGTCCTGATTTCAGCAGCAGTCCAACAGTGATTTACTGGAGTCGAGCATGGGATTCACCAGAATGACCCCCGAGCTGCTGGCCATCGTCGCCGAGCGCTTCAAGGCGATCGGCGAGCCGGCACGTCTGCAGATTCTGAATGCGCTGCGGGACGGAGAAATGACGGTCACCGAGCTCGTGGACGAGACCGGCCTCGGACAGGGCAACGTCTCGAAGCACCTCCAGCTTCTGCACGGACTCGGCTTCGTCACCCGTCGTAAGGAGGGGCTGCACGTGTACTACGAGCTCGCCGACCGCGACGTCTTCAAGCTGTGTGACATCATGTGCGGGCGTATCGAGGCCGAAACGCGAGCGCGCACGAGGGCCCTGGCCGCGCGCTGATGCTGGGCGAGTGACCTTCGCCAGGGCGGCGTGCTTCCATGGACGTCTCACTCCCTGGCTACCTTGCCAGAACGGCGGCATCATCCTCCGGCCCGTTCTCGACATTGTCGAGAACGCGCCGTCGGCTCCGACTTCTGAGTGCAAGGCCGACATCAGACAACCGCGCGGCCACACACCCGAAGGAGGATCGACGAATGAGGTACATGCTGATGATGCACGCACCGCGGGGCACCGGAGACTACCAGGTCAGCGAATGGTCCCCGGCGGATTTGAAGGCGCACATTGAGTTCATGCATCGGTTGAACAACGACCTCACCCAGGCCGGCGAGATGGTGAGCGGAGAGGGGTTGGCGGGGCCCGGTGAAGCCAGGCTCGTGCGCGCTGGGAGGAACGGAGTGCCGATCACCGATGGTCCCTTCCCCGAGGCCAAGGAATTCCTCGCGGGCTTCTGGATAGTGGACGTGGAGCGCCCGGAGCGGGCGTACGAAATCGCGGCGAGAATCTCGACGGCGCCTGGGCCCGGCGGGACGCCGCTCAACATGCCGATCGAGGTGCGGCAGGTCATGAGCGCACCCCCTACTGACGGCTGATTGTGGCGCCATCGAACGTCGAGCACCTGCTGCGAGATCTCGCACCGCAGGTGCTCGGCGCGATCGCACGCCGGCACGAGGATTTCGGGGCCGCGGAAGATGCCGTGCAGGAAGCGCTGATCGCCGCGGCCGAGCAGTGGCCGGAGGACGGTGTTCCGGCGAACCCCCGCGGATGGCTGTATCACGTCGCCGTGCGGCGCCTCACCGATCACATCAGAAGCGAGGTGTCGAGGCGACGACGGGAAGACACCGTCGCCAGCGAAGTCTGGGCGGAGTGGGCATTCGTCCCGCCGCCCGAGGGTGAGGTCGACGTCCAGCAGGATGACGCGCTCGTCCTGCTCTTCATGTGCTGTCATCCGGCGCTGACGCCATCGTCTTCCATCGCCCTCACGCTGCGAGCGGTCGGCGGCCTAACGACGGCCGAGATCGCCCGGGCGTTCCTGGTTCCGGAAGCGACGATGGCGCAGCGGATCAGCCGCGCCAAGCAGAGCATTCGCGCGTCCGGGATTCCCTTCCGCATGCCCACCGATGAGGAGCGCGCCGAGCGGCTGAGCGCCGTGCGGCACATCCTCTATCTCATCTTCAACGAAGGGTACGCCAGCAGCGGTGGCGCCGATCTCGTCCGCACCGATTTGTCCAACGAGGCGATCCGCCTGACGCGGATGCTCCACGCCCTGCTCCCCGACGACGGCGAAGTCGCGGGGCTGCTCGCGCTGATGATCCTCACCGATGCGCGCCGCGCCGCGCGCACCGGGCCGAGCGGGGAGCTGATCCCGCTGGACGAGCAGGATCGCTCGCGGTGGGATCAGCGCCTCATTCGCGAGGGGATCGCGTTGATCTCGGAGACGCTGTCGAAGGGATCGGTCGGGGTCTACCAGCTCCAGGCGGCGATTGCGGCGGTTCACGATGAGGCCTCGCGAAGCGAAGACACCGACTGGCCGCAGATACTTGCCCTCTACGATGTGCTGCGCGGGTTGCAGGACAACCCGATGGTCTCACTCAACCACGCCATCGCCGCCGCGATGGTGCATGGCCCGGCGGCGGGACTGGAGCTGATCGAGGCCCTCGATGGCGATGCCCGGATTCGCGAGCATTATCGTCTCGACGCCGTGCGAGCGCATCTGTACGAGATGGCGGGCGATCACGATCGGGCGCTCGCGCACTATCGCGCCGCGGCCACGAGGACGACGAGCATCCCCGAGCGGAACTATCTGACGGCGAAAGCAGGGCGATTGCGCGAGCGACAGCGAGCATCTGAATCCGCGGAGAGCGAGCGTTGACGCCATCGGCCCTCATCGTCGGTACACGCGAACGTAATCGATGAGCATCTGTTGGGGGAAAACCGTCGACGCATCCGGATCGCCCGGCCACGCGCCACCCACCGCCACGTTGAGCAGCATGAAGAACGGGTGGTTGAAGACCCACCTCGCGCCTTGCGGCAGATTCGCGGGAGTCGTGCGACCGTATTCCGTGTCGTCGAGGAACCAGCGGATCTCACCGGGAATCCACTCGACCGCGAAGACGTGATAGTCGTCCGCGAGCGCGGCGCCCGGAACGGTATCGCTGCCCCCGATGCCGTTCGCGCCCGAGTAGCCAGGTCCGTGGATGGTTCCATGCACGATCGACGGCTCGCGCCCGATGTTCTCCATGACGTCGATTTCCCCGCACTCGGGCCAGCCGACCTGATCGATGTCGGCGCCCAGCATCCAGAACGCCGGCCAGATCCCCTGCCCTCGCGGCACGCGGATGCGTGCTTCGATTCGACCGTGCGTCGTCTCGAACAGACCCTTCGTCTTGAGTCGCGCCGAGGTGAAGCCACACTGCCCGTACCAGCATTGACGCGACGGGTCCGTTTCGGCGCGCGCCGTGATCGCCAGGTGTCCCGCTCCATCGAGCGAGACGTTCTCCGGACGTGTCGTGTAGTACTGTCTCTCCTGATTCCCCCACCCGTGCCCACCGGTGTCGGCCACCCACTTGGCGCGGTCGAACGTGGCACCCGCTGGCCCCTCGAACTCATCGCTCCACACGAGGGCCCACTCGCCCTGCTCGCGCTCGGAGAGCGTCGTGCGCGTGCAGGCGGCGATCGAGAGCGCAGCGGCGATCAGCAGCGCCGCCCGAAAACAAGAGAGCAGGCTGGACATTCTCGAATCCCTCGAGGATGGCACAGGGCTGGTTCCGCCGTGGTCACCGCGAGCCTCGTCTTGCCCGGCATCAAGAACCCAGGGGT
>DASRHU010000224.1:0-14451 GCA_035650335.1 Gemmatimonadaceae bacterium
CGTGCATTCGCACGTGTGGCAAACTGTCGAGGCTGGCATCCCCGCCCGGCGGGATGAGGCGGCTCGCCGACCCCTCGCGCCTGACGAGTCCCGGGATCTCGCCAGGCGCGCGGCCGCCGGCGAGAGCATCGATCAACGCGATCGCGGCGCGCTCACCATCGCCGGCGACGGCCCAGTCGAGCCCGAGTGCATCGGTCAGCGCCCCGGGGGCGACGCCGAACGCCGCTCCGCCCCCGATGACCGTCGCCTGAGGCGCGGCCGCACGAAGGGCCGTGGTGACCGCGACGGCCTCCGGTGTGTAGTGGCGCAGGGCGATGAGGTCGCTGTTGTCGATGTTCCGTACCGATACGCCGACGACGTCGGGCCGGAACGACCTCGCCACATCGCTCGTCGCGCGCAGGGGGTCGCGCGCGAAGCAGAGATCGAGGACGCGCACCTTGTGCCCCGCGTGCGCCAGCGAGGCCGCGACGCACGCGACGCCGTTAGGTACGACCGGCTGTGGTGCGCGCTCGCGGTTGGTGCTGACGAGAAGGACGCGAGGCTTCGTCGGCACTGTCACTCAGCCAATGCGCACGAAGTCGCGACCGTCGAGCGTGAGCACGTTTCCGAAGACGGTGAACGAGAACCGGGAGGTCCCGCTGTCGGGCGCGTGGAACGCGATTACGACGGTGGAGCCCTCGGTATGCCAGCTCGCGTTCGAGGTCAGGACGTCGGTGATTCCCGCGCTCAGGTTGTGGGTGACGACGGTGCGCGTCGCGCTCCCGTCCGAGCGGAACTCCCACGTCGTTCGGGAGCTGTGCTCGTTGCCCTGATTGTCGGTGAGGACGACGACCCGCGTCCAGAGGCCGACGAGCGCACTGTGCTGTGTGCTCGTGTTGGTGCCGCTCCCGACAGAAATTCCGGGTCCAAGCCGCATCTGCACGTCATTGCACCCGAGCGCCGCCACGATGAGGGCGGCCACGGCGATGCGCGTTGCTAGATGAGCGCCTCCATGACGAGCAGCGCCGTCGTCGCACCCGCTGCGCCGCACAGAGCGTTCACCGCGTCGTTGCTCATCCATGATGCACCTCCCACGTGAATCGTGCGTGCCCCGCATGAATGAATCTCGCGCTCAGTAAACGCGTCGCACGAAGCACACCGGCGCCGCGACTGGACCGTAGCGCCCGCGAGCGAATCCACGAGGGCGCCCACGAGGCCGCCGACGAAGGCGCCGAGCCAGGCGTGTCGAGGCCACACAGCGGCGATCATACAGAGTGTCAGAAACGCACTTCCGAGCACCATCCCCAGGTTGCCGAGCGCGGTGACCGCCCCTGAGGTTCCGGCAGCAACGGGTCGCCATGTCGTGAGCATGCGCGGCGCAGCCTTCGAGAGCGTACCCAGCTCCGTTGCCCATGTGTCCGCCGTCGCCGCGGCGAGCGCGCCACCACCGATCGCCAGCCATCCGTCCCATGGCGCAGCGAGGCTGCCCGCTGCCGCCGCGGCGAACACGCCGCCGTTGGCCATGACCTGCACCGCGTCTCGTCGAAGCCCCTTCTCGAGGATACTCGACGTGCGCCGGCTTTTGACGTCAGAGCCCACGTGCGAGAGCGCCGTGGACGAGAAAAAGAACGCGAGCAGTAAGGCGCCCCATGACCAGCCGGCGGCGATGCTCACCGCGCCAACGATGGTCGCCGCGAGCGCACCGCCTGTCGTGAGCGCCCGGGCCGCTCGAGCCGCCAAGGCGATCACCGCGGCGAGCGCGAGCCCCGCGGTGATGCGCTCGATCACGGCTCGTCGCGCGTCAGCTCGTCGTCGAGAAGTCGCTTGAAGATCCGCCGCCGCAGCGATGGTGGCGCTTTTTCCATCTGCGCTCGTCGCTCGAGGAAGCGCAGGAACACCTCCTCGTGCCGGAAGTGCGGGTAGCACTTGCGACAGCGCGCGAGGTGGTCGCGAATCAGCGCGTCCACCTCACTCGTCAGCTCGCCATCGAGAAACTCGTACATGCGCTCGATGACGGCATCGCACGGCATGTCGTCGCCGTGATTCGGGCCGCTCATGGCTCGGTCGGTACGTTCACCCTGATAGAAGATTCGAGCATAGGTCTGGGTTCCCGATGGTCCGCTTGAAGGTGTCATCCGCCGAGACTAGCTTCCCACACCCTTCCTTTCATCCCGCCGCACGTGCCTACGGTCGACCCGCTTCTGCCACTGAGTCTGCTGCACGCGGTCCGAAACGTCGATACCCCGGATGACCTCGAAGCCGAGCTGGTCCACGAGCTTCGCAACAAGCGGCTGGGACTGAGCGAGACCGTTTATACCCAGATCAAGCGATATACCGACGCGGCGAAGCGCAACCATCGTCCCGATCAGGAGGAGGCGGTGGGGCTCGCGCGCCTGATCGGACGCCGCACGGATGCCGAAGCGGTATTCCAGGCGGCCGGCCAGTACCTCGCCCGCGAAGCCTACCTCACCATCCCCGGGCTCACGCGAAAGCTCGCGCGCGTCCTGCCATCGTTTCTCGCGCGGCCGATCGTCTTGCGTCGGGTCCGGAAGATCGCCGACCGTTACCTGAACGCCGACGTACGACGCGTGGGCGGATTCATTCGCATGGAGGTCGCCGACTCGGTGACGCTCAAGACCGCGCCGAACAGCGTGGGGTGTGCCTTCTACGAATCATCCCTTCGTGAGCTGCTCCGCCTGCTGGCCGGGAACGTCGGCGGCATCGAGCACGTGCAGTGCAAGGCGAGGGATGAGGTGACCTGCGAGTGGAGAGCCGAATGGAGAGGGAGATGAGATTGAGGGGTCAGGAGTCAGGAGTCAGGGATCAGGGGGTTTCAGGTAGAAGGTGCCAGGAGAAAGGCCCTACACCCCAACTCCCTGCTGTTAGGCTTTTCATCTCCTGCAACCCAGCACCTGACACCCCCTGACTCCTGACTCCTGACTCCTGACCCCTGAGACTCACGCGCTCAATATCAACCGCAACCCCAGGAAGACCACGGCCAGCACCAGCAGCCGAATGATCCTCGCGCCCTTCATCCGGTGTGACACCCGCGCTCCCACCTGCGCTCCAACGATCACGCCGACCCCCAACGCCGCCGCCAGCGGCCACACGACATAGCCGCCGGACGCGTACTTCGCGACTCCCGCCGCCGCCGTGAAGGCGAGAACGAACTGCGACGTCGCGGTCGCGACGTGCACCGGGAATCCCATGAGGTGGATCAGCGCGGGAACGTGCACGATGCCACCGCCGATCCCGAGCATGCTCGACAGGACGCCTACCGCGAACGACAGCACGACCGCCAGCAGGATGTCGAACTCGTATTCGACCGCCGCGCCGGAGCTGTCCTTGAACGTTCGCCGCATCCGCCACGGGCCGCCGCGCGTTGTTCCGGGCTTTGCCGGCGTTTGCCGTTCCGCTCGAAAGAAGAGAAGCACCGCCATCGCCAGCAGGAAGATGCCGAAGCCGATCTTGAAGGCGCGCTCCGGAATGCGCTCGGCGAGGACGGGACCGATGAAGTACGCACCGGGCACCGTCGCGGCCGCCAGGAGGAGCCCCGTGCGCACGTCGACCCGCCCGCGTCGCACATAGGTGATCGATCCACTCGCGGCGTTGAGCAGCACCACCACGAGCGAGGTTGCGGCCGCCGCCGCGGGCGGCAACTTATACAGGATCAAGAGCAGCGGCACGACGAGAAATCCGCCGCCGACACCTACGAGCGTTCCGTAGGTCCCGACGACGACGCCGAGCAGCGCCAGAAGGAGGATTTCGAGCGCGGAGATGGCGTCTCCGGGTTACTTTGGACGCGGCCGCGACAGCGCGGCCGAAGCGAGCCGCCAAGGTATCACTTTCCGGAACCCGATGCTTAGTCCCGATACGCTACCGACCGTACAGCGCGCACTCGCCGATGCAGGGCTCGACGGATGGCTGCTCTTCGACTTTCGAGGAACGAATCCGATCGCGGCCACGATACTCGGACTCAAGGGCATGGTCTCGAGACGCGTGTTCGCCTGGATCCCGCGCGACGGGAAGCCGGTCGGGGTCAGTCACGCGATCGAGCAGGGCCCGTGGCGTGACTGGCCCTCGGCGTGGGGGCGGGAAGTGTACGCCTCGTGGCGCACCCTGGAGGCGATCGTCGCGCGACTCGTCGGCGGCAAGCGGATCGCGATGGAGTATTCGCCGGGCGATGCGGTCCCGTATCTCGATCGCATCCCGGCGGGCGTCCTCGATCTCGTCCGCGCGACCGGTGCCACCGTCATTCCGTCGGGCGAGCTCGTCACCCGCTTCTACGCCGTTTGGACCGAGGCACAGCTCGCATCGCACCTGCGCGCCGCCGAGATCGTGGCGCAGGTAGCGCGTGACGCGATGAACGAGATGAAGTCGGCGCGCGCACGCGGTGCAACGATGCACGAGCATGAGCTGCGGGACTGGATTGTCGCTCGCTTCCAGCGCGCCGGTCTCGAGACGCACGACAAGCCCATCGTCGCCGCGGGGCCGAACGCCGCCAACCCGCACTACGAGCCATCGCCCGATCGGCCGCGCGAGATTCGCGAGGGTGAGCTGCTGCTCATCGACCTCTGGGCCCGCGAGCCCGGCGGAGTGTGGGCGGATCAGACGTGGATGGGAAGCGTCGGCACCCCATCGGCGCGAGCGGTCGAAGTCTGGGAAGCGGTGCGCGATGCACGAGACGCGGCGGTGGCGATGGTGCGCGAGCGGAGTACGGGCGGCAATCTGCGCGGAGGTGACGTGGACACGGCGGCGCGGCGCGTCATCGTCGACCGCGGACTCGGCGATTACTTCCTCCATCGCACCGGCCACTCGATCGACCCGCGGGATCTTCATGGCTCCGGCCCGCACATCGACGACTTCGAGACGCGCGAAGAGCGGCTCCTGCTTCCGGGCGTCGGCTTCTCGATCGAGCCGGGTGTCTACCTGCCGAACGAGCTGGGCGTGCGCAGCGAGGTCAACGCGTTCGTCGGCGAGCGCGGCGCGACGATCACGCCGGCACAATACCAACGCGAGCTGCTCGTCCTGTGACATCACGAACACTCGGCGCCACCGTCGGCCTGGTACTTCTGGCCTGCGGAGGTGGTGACCGAACCGAGCGAGCTCGTGCGCTGAGTGCGGACACCATCCCCGAGGCCGCGTATACGGTCGCGGCGGACATGTCGCCGTACCGGGAGGTCCAGGTCACCGACATCGGCCGCCTCGAGGGAGAAGTGGACCTCGAGAGCTCCGCGCGCGATACGCTCGTCGTCGTTACGCGCAACGCCGATCTCTGCGGCGATCGGATGCCCGAGGGTGCGATCGTCTCGTCGCAGGGCGGACTCATGAACGTCGTCGTGTGGCTGGCGGATGCACGGGAAGGGAAGCCGTTGCCCGACAGCCGCCGCTTCGAGGTCACGAACCTGCGCTGCCGGTTCGACCCGCGCGTGCAAGGCGTGATCGTCGGTGGCACGCTGAACGTGAAGAGCGCCGATCCCGTCGTGCACGAGACGGTCATCCGGGTGAGCGGCTCGACGTCGACGCTCGAGACCGTCTCACAGAACGGCGATGGACAGGTCGTTCCGCTCGAGAAAGTCCTCGCCGAGCCGGTGCGCCTCGAGCTCACCTGCCGCACGCATCCGTGGACGCATGGTGCCATCCACGTGTTCGACCACCCCTACTTCACCATCTCGGCGGCCAACGGGCGCTTCGCGATCGACTCCATCCCGCCCGGCGAGTACATCATGCGAACCTGGCACGAGCGCCTGGGCGTGACGGCGCGGGAGATTCGCGTGGAGAAGGGCGGGGTGACGCGGGTCGAGGTGAAGTACTGAGAAAGCGGAACCCGGATTCCGGATTCCGCATTCCGCTTTCTTCCTCACACCATCTCGAAATACTGCCCCTTGTAGAGCTTCGCGTACACGCCGCCGCCCGCGAGGAGCTCCGCGTGGCTTCCCTCCTCCACGACGTGACCGCGGTCGAGCACGACGACGCGGTCGGCGCGGCGAACTGTGCTGAGACGATGGGCGATGATCAGCGTCGAGCGTCCGCGCAGGAGCACCTCCATCGCTTCGCCAACGAGGCGCTCGCTCTCGCTGTCGAGACTCGACGTGGCCTCGTCGAGAATCACGATCGCCGGGTCCTTGAGGAACACGCGCGCGATCGCCAGACGCTGGCGCTGACCGCCGGAGAGCTTTACGCCGCGCTCGCCGACCCGCGTGTCGAATCCCTGTGGCAGGCGGTCGATGAACTCCATCGCGTGGGCCGCGCGAGCGGCGGCCACGATCTCATCCTCCGTCCCGTCCGGACGACCGTAGGCGATGTTCTCACGCACCGTTCCGCTGAAGAGCGTCGGCTCCTGGGGCACAATGCCGATCGCGCCGCGAAGCTCGGTGAGCGCGAGGTCCCGCACGTCGATCCCCTCGATCGTAATGCGTCCCGAGCCCACGTCCCAAAAGCGCGGAAGGAGGGCGGCGATCGTCGTCTTGCCGGCGCCAGACGGGCCGACGAGCGCGACCGTCTCTCCCGGGGCAATGCGAAAGGAGACGTCATGCAGCGCCTCGGGGTGGTCGGCCGCATAACGAAAGCTGACATGCTCCACGCGAACATCGGCGCCTGTGGCGCGGCGGCCGTGCGGGCGCGGCAGGGGGCGCGGAACCACCGGCTCGGCCACGCTCGGCTGTTCCTGCAGCAGCTCGAAGACGCGTCGTGCCGCGCCCACGGCGTCCTGATAGCTGCCGAATAACGAGGCGAGCGCTCCGACGGCGGCGGCGACGGTGATCGCGTAGAGCAGAAAGGAGACGAGCGCGCCGGGTGTGAGAGCGCCCTCGAGCACCAGCCGTCCACCCTGCCAGAGCACCGCGACGATTCCGCCGAACGAGAAGAACGTGATGACCCCGAAGAAGGCGCCGCGAATGCGCGCTCGACGCACGGCCGCCGTCACCACATCCACCAGATGCGTCCGATAGCGGTCGGTCTCGAGCGCCTCACGAGTGAACCCCTGCACCGTGCGAATCTGCGAGAACGCCTCCTCGGCACTCGCCGTCGCCTCGGCCACGCGATCCTGCACCCCCGTGCTCGCCCGCCGGAGCCGCCGGCCGAAGAACCAGGCCGCCCCCACCACGATCGGGACCACGGCGAGCGTCGTGCCCGTGAGGCGCGGGTGGGTGAGCAGCAGCATCGCGATTCCGCCGACGAGAAACAGCGACTGCCGCGCGAACTCGCTCACCTGATGACTCATCACCGACTGGAGCATCGCGACATCGGCGCTCAACCGGCTGATGAGCTCGCCGGTCCGTCGCTCGGTGAAGAATCCCGGAGAGAGACGGACGAGATGCGCAAAGAGGTCCTGGCGCAGAGTGGCGACGACGCGCTCGCCGGTGGCGCTCAGCAAATACACCTGCGCGAAGTTGAGCAGCCCCTGCACCGCGAAGAGTGCCAGCAGGCCGATCGCGATGCGGTCGAGGCCGGCCGCGTTTCCCGAGATGAACGCCGCGTCGAGCAGGTGCTGCACGATCCGCGGGAAGGCGAGCCCGACGGCGGCACTGAGCACCAGACACACGGCCGCGATCGACAGCGCGCCGACGTGCGGTCGAAGCCGCGGGATCAGCGGGCCGAAGACCTTCGGAGAAGGGGGCCGTCTCGAGCGTGGCTTGCCTTCGACTGTCGGGACTGCCGCCGGCGTGGGACGTGGCGCGGGAAGGGTCACGCGCGCCCCTCGAGCCACGCGCGAATGCGATGCTCGTCCTCACTCAGATGGCGTCCTTCGCGACGCGCGCTCGCGAACCTGGCGAACAGCTCCTGGCACGACGGCTCGCCCTCGCGAGCAGGGCTCGTCCACTCACCGTCAGGCCACTCGCGAGTCCGGACGCGTCCTCCTCGCGGACGCTCGAGCTCGATGATCGTCGGCGGCGCACCCTCACGACCCGCGATCTGTACCACGAGTGTGTCCCGCCACTCACTCGGCGACATCAGAGTGCGATGCGTCGGTCGACGACCATCGCCACGAAGAGCAGCGCCAGATAGAGCAACGAGAACCGGTACGACCACCACGCGGCGGCCGTCCACGGCGTGGACCGCACCGTTCGGACGATGCTCCACAGCATGATCGACCCCAGCACGAATGCGCTGACGAAGTACACCATGCCGAAGGCGCCCCACGTGACCGGGAGCAGCGTCAGCGGGATCAGGATGCCCATGTACCAGAGCATCTGATGCATGGTCTCCCGCTCTCCCCACACGAGCGGCGCCATCGGAACGCCGGCACGCCCATAATCGATCTGCTTCAGGAGCGCGAGCGCCCAGAAGTGCGGCGGCGTCCAGTAGAAAATGATCAGGAAGAGATAGAGCGCGGTGAGGTCGAGTGATCCCGTCACCGCGGCCCATCCGACGAGCGGGGGGAAAGCGCCGGCCGCGCCACCGATCACGATGTTCTGCGGCGTGCTGCGCTTGAGCCACCGCGAATAGACGAACACGTAGAAGTAGAATCCGGCGAGCGCCAGCGCGGACGCGAGCAGATTCACGAAGGCCGCCAGCAGCGCGGTGGCCGCCGTCGCCAGCGCGACGCCGAAGGCGAGCACCGCGACCGCTTCCATGCGCCCGCTGGGGATGGGGCGCAAGCGCGTTCGCGCCATCCGGTCATCGATGTCGCGGTCGATGTACATGTTGACCGCGTTCGCGCCGCCGGCCATGAGATATCCGCCGATCGTCACCGCGAGCACGAGCGTCAGGCTCGGGCTGCCGGCGACGAACATCGGCGCGATCGTCGTCACCAGCAACAGCGAGATGATGCGCGGCTTCGTCAACATGACGAGATCGCGTACGAGCGTGCGGCTCTCCGTCCGCACCGTCGCGATGCTCATGACACGAGCGCTCCGCGTTCCGTTCTCGCGGGAGCGGCCGATCGCGTGCTCCCGTCACTCGGCACGCGCGCGGCGTACTTCGACCCGCGCCACGCCAACGCGGCCGCGATCACGACCGTCAGCCACACCAGCGTGCCCACCGCCTGGTGCGCCGACTGAAGTACGGGAGGGAGAAAGGTCGACACGAGAACGGCGGCGATGACGATCTGCGTGGCGACCAATGCCGCCAGCACGGTCATCGCGCGCCGCATCATCATGTTGTTCCGCTTCCAGGCGGCGATCGTGAGTCCCGTGACGTGAAACGCGAGGAAGAACGCGATCAGACGATGCGTCCAGTGGATCGCCTGCGCCGTACCCTCGGCGATCACGCCCCCGTTGCATAACGGGAATCCCTGGCACGCCGGTGCGGCTCCGGGCACGTTGGCCGTGAAACCACCCATCATCACGACGATGAACGTCAGTCCGGCCGTGGCGATCGCGGCCCGCGCGGCCCGCGGCGCGACGGATTCACTCATCAGCCTCGCCGCGCCAAACCCGCCGGCCCGCACGACCGCGATCGCGAGCACGGCGAGCAGCGCGAGTGCCAGCGCCATGTGCACGACTACCACCAGCGGCGGAAGCTCGAGCCAGACGGTAATGGCACCGAGAATCGCCGGCGCGAGCCAGAGCGCCGCGGCGGCCGAGCCCATGCGCAGCACGCCACCGCGCCCACCAACGCCCGGCTCATGCCGGCGCAGGAACGCCGTTGTCACGAGCGCGAGCGTCGCGACGAGCAACCCGGCCGCGATCCATCGGTGGGTGATCTCGATGATGAGCTCGGTGTTGTCGAGCGGGGGGAACCACATGCCATTGCACTTCGGCCAGTGGGTTCCACACCCCAGGCCGGAGTCGGTGATCCGCACGATCGCGCCGAACACGATCTGCGCGTAGGCGAGAGCGAGCGCCACGTAGGCGATCCGCCGAATCGTCGTCATCAGAAGCTCAGGAAGTGTGCGCCTGGTGCTCCGCGTGCTCGGCCGGCGGATCTGACGGAGCCGCAGCAGACTCGCGGCTCTCGCGCCACGTGACCCACAGGACGAGTCCCAGCGCGATGGCCGGAAGCACCGCCCAGATCACCTCGGTGACGCGATACGGGCGCGGCAGAGGGCCGCCGTTCGCGACGGTCACCGCCCGGAGGGCAGAGCGCAGAATAAACGCCTGAGCCACGACGATGGTGGCGATGCAGGCGACGAGAAAAATCGTGGGAAGCACGCGGGGTAATCTAGCCGACGTGGGCTCGTGCAGCGACCGCACCCCACCGCGGATCGTCATTCACGACGTCCGCCTCGTCCCTGACCCTGGACCCGGGACCCTCTCTGTCCGTACTATCCGCCCCCATGCGCAACGAACTTCCGCGCCGGCTCGGCCTCCTCAGCGCGATCGCGGTGCTCGTCGGCTCGACCATCGGGTCGGGCATCTTCCGCTCGCCGGCGGTCATCGCCGATCGGCTACCGGGGCCGCTGCCACTCCTGTCGGTCTGGGTCGCGGGCGGTCTTCTCGCGCTGTGTGGCGCGTTGACGCTGGCCGAGATCGCCGGCGCGTATCCGCGCACCGGCGGCCTCTACGTCTTCATTCGCGAAGGGTGGGGGCGACTCCCGGCCTTCCTCTTCGGATGGGCCGAGCTGGTGCTCATCCGCGCCGCTTCGTTAGGCGCGATCTCGACGACCTTCGCCGAGTATTTCTTCAGGGCGATCGGGCGTGAGCCGAGCGTGGCACCGTACGACGACTACGTGCACTACCTGGCGGCCGTCGCGATCATCGTCACCGCCGGCTTCAACTACGTCGGGATTCGGTGGGGCGCGCTCGTGCAGAACCTCACGACGTTGGCGAAGTACGGCGGCTTGCTCTTCATCGTGCTCTTCGCGCTCGCCGTGGGATTCCCCGAAGGCGCGTCACACTTCACCCCGGCGGTGCCACCCGGGAGCTTTACCATCTCCGCGTTCGGCCTGGCGCTCGTGTCGGTTCTGTGGGCGTTCGACGGATGGGCCGACCTCAGCTTCGTCGCCGGGGAGGTGAAGGATCCGCGTCGCAACGTGCCACGCGCGCTCATCCTCGGCGTCACCTCGGTGATCGTGATCTACCTGCTCGCCAACGTCGCGTACCTGGCGATCTTCCCGGTGGACCAGCTTCGCCAATCACCGCGTATCGCGGCCGACGTCGCCATGCAGCTGATCGGAACCGCCGGCGTCGTTTTCGTCGGCGTGACGGTGATGCTGTCGACGTTCGGGACGCTGAACGGAACGCTGCTCACGTCGCCGCGCATCTTCTTTGCTCTGGCGGACGATGGGCTGTTCTTCCGGAAGGTCGCGGCCGTTCACCCGCGCTTCCAGACGCCTTACGTCTCGATCGCCATGACCGCCGCGCTCGGCGTGATCTTCGTGCTCTTTCGCACGTTCGAGCAGCTCGCCGACACCTTCGTGACGGCGATCGTACCCTTCTACGCGCTGGGCGTCGCGGCCGTCTTCACGTTGCGCAAACGGGCGGATTACGATCCGCCCTTCCGCACGCCGCTCTATCCGATCGTGCCGCTGCTGTTCGTTCTCTCGACGATCTTCATTCTCGTCAACGCGATCGTGGATCCGACGAGCCGGTGGTGGACGTTGCTGGTGCTCGGGATAATCGGGTTGGGGATTCCGGTTTACTATCTGACCGTCGGGCGGGCCAAGGGCCAAGGGGCAGGGGCCTAGCGGAGGGCAATGGGCCTGCGGTGAATCCGTCACCCACCCGTGGCCCCTGGCCCTTGGCCCTTCACGGAAACATCTTGGGGCCTCCTTATCCCCATTGCATGAAGATTTTCTCCCCCTGTTCACTCTTCCTCGCTGCTCTCGCGCTTTCCGCATGCGAGGACGCGGCTGCTCCTGAAGGTCAACCGGGAGACCTGACGGTTGCGGCGTACATCGACAACGACGCATCGGGCTCGTTAACGGCGGGCGACACGCCGCTCGCGAACTTCGAGATCGCGGTTTTGCATGACGGGCAGGAAGTCGCCAGCGGTACGACGGCGGGCGATGGGCGCGTCACGTTCGCCGATCTGGCGCCCGGAAGCTACGTGATCGAGCCCGGGGGCCCAGTGCCGCCGGGCGCGACGTTGACGTCGAATCCCTCGCCGTCCGCGGTGATCGACTTCCGCGGCCGCTCCGTGTCGGTTGACTTCCGCTACGCGATGTTCCCTGGTGTGGTCGAGGGGCGCGTGTTCCGGGATGAGAACGCCAACGGCACCTTCGAGCAGGGAACCGACGTGCCGGGGCCGGGTCTCTGGGTCTTCCTGCGGGCAGATACGGGTGCGGTAGGGGCGAAGCTCGATTCCGTTCGCACGGACTCGCTAGGCGCCTATCGATTCGGTCGGGTCGCGCCGGGTAACTACTACCTCGAGTTCGAGCGGTTGGGGGCCATCAACTACGGGACGGCAGGGGCTACCCGTCAGATCACCGTCGTTGGTGCTGCGTCCACGTCGCTCAACGTCTTGTACACCGGCTCGATCTTCGTGACGGTTCGTCAGGCGCGCGCAACGCCGGTAGACACGACCGTCGCCGTCATCGGAGACATCACCGTCCCGCCGGGAGTGTTCAACGGGAGCACGCCGGGAGCGAACTCGGAGATCTGGGTTCAGGATACGACGGGCGGCATCGCGGCGTTCCCGGTGCCGACCGCGGATTCGGCGGTCTTGCGGCTCGGGACGCGCATCGAGGTCGTAGGCCCGATCACGCTTTTCAGCGGGCAAAAGCAGATCGGGCGTACCGGCACCGCGCCGACGATTCGGGTTCGGACCGGTGGCGCCCAGGTGGCGGCGAAACCAAACACGGCGGCAGAAGCGCGCACGCTCGCCGACGAGGGGCGGCTCGTTACCGTCTCCGGCTTGCGAATCGACTCCGTTCCTGGCGGAACCGGGGGCGCCTTCAACGTGAGAACGGTCTCGGCGACCAACGACACGCTGACGATTCGTGTGAACGGAACCGCGACTGGTCTCACACGCGCGAGCTTCGTCGTCGGTGAGCGGTACAACATCACCGGGATTCTCACACAGTTCAACGGCACCGCGCAGCTGAAGCCGCGCTTCGCGACCGACGTGGCGCAGATCGTCGCGATGCCCGTCGCTCGGATCATCCTCAACGAGCTCATGGCAAACCCGAACGCCGTCTCCGACGCGGCGGGAGAGTACATCGAGCTGCACAACTGGGGAACGGCGGACGCGAATATCCAGAACTGGACCATCGAGGATGCGGCCGTCAACAAGGACACGATCAACATCTCACTGGTCGTGCCCGCCGGCGGCTACGTCCTGCTCGCGCTCAATGGGAATGCCGCCCAGAACGGCGGTCTGACCGTCGATTTCGTATTCGAGCGGATTTCGCTGAACAACACCGGGACGCCCGCCGATCGGATCATCCTGAGGGATGCGTCCGGAGCGACGATCGACTCGGTGGCGTATGCGGCGACGCAGGCTGTCGCGGGCACCGCCGTCGGAGTCCGAGATCCATCGGCCGAGAACGCCGATGCGACCGGAGCAAACTGGCAGGCGCAGACGTCGACGTATGGAACGGCCGCGGTGCCTGACCGAGGTACGCCTCGAGCCCAGAACGATGGATACATCACGCCGACGCAGCCGACCCCGCTCGTCGGCCGCGCCGACGGGACATCGCCCTTGAACAAGAAACAGCGATGAGAGCTCACTTCACGCGAACCGTACTCGCTCTCGGCCTGACGTTGGTCGCCGCGTGCGCTGAAGACCCCGCGCCGCCGTTCGAGGTCGAGGGGGCAGGGACGGTGAGCGGGCGCCTCTTCTTCGACGCCGACAACAACGCCCTGTTCACGCCGTTAGGCGGCGACACCCTGCTCCGCAACGTCGCGGTCGAGCTGCGCGAGCGTGGCTCCTCCGTCGTCATGGACGAGACGACGACCGACGCGGGCGGGTCGTTCGAGTTCGCCGGCGTCCCACCCGGGACGCACGATGTCTTTCTCGTGCAGGATTCCACCGTCATCGGACGCCTCGTCTTCTGCGCGAACCCGGTGCGGGCCTCGGTCTACCCCGACGAGACCGCGTTCATCTCCGCGCCGGCGAAGCGCGGGTGCGTGGTGCGCATCAACGTGGCCGAGGCGGCGGCGTTGGGCGCGTCGATCACCGTCGCGGGTATCGTCACCGCCGCCCAGGGGACGTATCGATCAAACAACATCTACATCCAGGATCCCACGGGCGGCATGCAGGTGTTCGGCCTTCCCGCGCTCGGACTGCAGCTCGGGGACAGCATCGAAGTCTCGGGCGTGCTCGGGCAATTCGGCGGCGAGCTCCAGGTCAACAACCCCGTGGTCGCACCAAATCGCAAGTCGGGCCTCCCGGTTCCAGCACCTTTCGAGCGCGCCACCGGCGACATTGCCGCGGCCGTGACCGCCGGCGGCGCCAAGGCCGCGGACGTCGGGCGACTGATCGTCGTCAGGCACGCCACGGTCGGGACCTTCGCGTCCGGGAACGCAAACCTCGATGACGGATCGGGGCCGATCCAGATACGTCTCGACGCCAACGTCGCCGGCACCATTCCCACCAGCACCTTCGACCCCGCCAAGTGCTACGACATCACAGGATTGCTGGGCTTCT
>DASRHU010000225.1:0-3544 GCA_035650335.1 Gemmatimonadaceae bacterium
GTTCTGCGCGGTCGTGTTCTCCGAGTGCTCGATGTTGTACACGAACGTCGTCGGCACGGCGGCGACCAGCGCGGCGGCCGCGGCCGCGTTGTCGCGATCGAGATCGAGCAGGGCTCGCGCTTTCCCGATCGACGCGAGGTGGTGATTCCTCGTTCCAGGCGCCGCGATCGCCAGCGCGGAATCGAACAGGACAATCGCGCGCTGCAGCATCTGCGCGGTCGTCATCGGATCCCCGTACACGAGGTTGCCGCTCTCGTCGAACGAGCTGAACGGCACGCCCGAGCAATAGTTCTCGCCGAACAGCACGTAAGTGAACCCGGCCACCGCTTTCATCTCGGCGTGTCCCGCCTGCGCCGGTGCGAGCGCGGCGAAGCGCCGGCCTGCGAACTCGGCGGACAGGCGGGCCTGTTGCATGTTGCGGAAGAGGCCCTGATTGCTGGCGTTCGATTCGCGCACGATGCCGCGGTCCATCTCCTGGCGGGTATCGAACGTATCGGCATTCAGCCACTCGTCGGCTCGCATTCCGCCGGCGAGGATGATGCCCTCGGTGTTTCCCCCACTTCCGCTGTACGCCAGCTTGAAGTCGCCGATCGCGCCGGCGAGAAGTGTGGGAAGGGCTTCCACGGTGTTCAGGTCCCCGGGATCCACGACCTCGGGGTCGGCCACTTCCAGAGAGCAGCCGGCGATCGCCGCGACGAGCATGGCCGTCGATGCGCGCGCCGACGAGCGGCGCAGTGTCTTGTATCGAATCAGGATAGACATCACAGGAAATGGTCAGAAAGTGAGATTCAGGCGGGCCACCCAGTACCGGACCTGTGGCTGCGTGAGAAAATCCGCCGACGTGAAGTTCGCTTGCGCACTGACGTTGACCTCCGGGTCGAGGCCGGAGTAGTCGGTCCATGTGCCGAGGTTGCGCCCCGCGAGCGTTAGGCTGAGGTCACTCACGCGAGCCAGCCGCGCAATGGACCGCGGTGCCATCAGCGTCACGGCGACTTCACGCAGCTTCACGAAGTCGGCGTCCTCGACGTAGCCGCTGTAATTCCCGAGCACCGCCGCCACCGCGCGTCCCTGCTCCTCGAGTGGTGTCGTCGGATCGTTGACGCCACGGGCGATGAAGACCTGCGCGCGAAAGATCTCCGACGAGTTGATGAGCTTGTAGCCCCCTCGCCAATCGACGAGCCCCGAGACCTTCAGGAAATCGAACAGCGTGACGTCGCTGCTGAACGAGCCGGTGCGCGTTGGCGTGGAGCTCCCCAGAAACCGCTCCTCGTCCCCGTAGAACACCTCATCGAAATCGATCTGCCCATCGCCCGTCACGTCGACGATGCTGTCGATGGGAATGCCCCAGTACCCGCCAAGCGGATAGCCGGGCTTGTGCTGCTGGGACGCCTCGAACCCGAACACGATCGGCGCGATGCTCGTGTCCCCGAAGCTCAGCAGCCGGTTGCGGACGGTGGCGCCTTGCACGGTCGCGGTCCACCGGACGTTGGGGATGTCGAGGATGGTGCCGTTCACGAGCCACTCCCAGCCGCGGTTCGACACCGACCCGAGATTCTCGAATCGTGAAACGATCGACCCCACCGACGCAGGCGTCCGGCGAAGAATCAGCGCATCCTGTGACTTCTTGTCGAAGTACGTGACCTCGAGGCCCACGCGCCCACCGAGGAAGCCGGCGTCGATGCCGCCCTCGTACTCGGTGATGATCTCCGGCTTCAGCGTCGAGGTGCCGAGACCGGCGATGGTGACGCCGGTCTGCTCGTTCGAGTTGACGCGAACCGCGAACGGCGTGAAGAAGATCCGGCTGTCGCGGTTGCCGGGGCGCAATCCGGATCGACCGTAGGCCGTGCGAACACGGAGCGAGCTCAGCCAATCGAACCGCGGGAAGAACGGCTCCTCGCCGATGACCCACGAGAGGTTGACGGAGGGGTAGTACACGAACTCCGACGCCTCGCCGAACGCGCTGTTGTCATCACCGCGGAGCGCCGCGGTGATGAACAGGCGGTCCTTCCACCCGAGCTGCTGCTGCACGAAGGCGCCGAGCGTCCGGTTGTCGGCGTAGTCTTCGCCAATGTCGAAGCGAGCCGCGAGTCCCTCGAGGCTCGAGACTCCCGATGCGAGCACGGCACCGCTCGCGAAGACGCCGGTGTTCAGCTCGCGCTGAAACTGGAATCCGAGCGATGTGGTCGAGACGAGCTCGGGCCTCACCATGAACGTCGCCGTGCCGGCGATGTTTCCGGTGTAGTTGAAGGTCTGCGCGCGATTCGCTTCGCGCGACCCTTCAGGCAGATCGGAGAAGTCCACGGCGCCGCGCGGGAACGTCTCATTGTCGAACCGGTTGAGGACGTCGTAGCCGCCGGTCGCGGTGAGCGTGAGCCAGTCTCGCGGACGCAGGGTGCCGGTCACGCCGCCGGTGAACCGCTCGATCTCCTGGAAGGTGCGAATCCGATCGATTTCGTTAGGTCCGATGGGATCGTATCCGCCGTCGCGGCCGCGCTCGGTCTCCGGCAGCGCCTTGCCGGCGAGCCCGTTCGAGATGTAACCGAGAAAGTTGTTGTCGTTTTGCGGCAAGCGCAGATCGCTCGAGACGTATCCGGCGTTGATCTGAAGGTCGGCGCGGTCGCTGAGCTCGGCCCGCATGTTGGCGCGGACCGACCCGCGACGAAGCGCGCTCGTGTAGTACACGCCCTCTTCGCGCTCCATGTCGCCCGAGACGAAGTAGGTCACGCGCTCGCCACCGCCGCCGGCGCTCAGCCCGAACTTCGAGCGCCACCCCTCGCGGAAGGGGCTGTTGACCTCGAGGGGATTGAACGACACCACCGAATCCTGCGAGCAATCGCCGAATCCCGCCGTCAGGCGGTCGCACCCGAACTCGGATCCGTCGCCGAAGTCTCCCCACGCTCCCCAGTTCGCCGGATAATCGTTATGCTCGCGGAGCAGGCCCCCCTCGCTGTAGACGTTCCAGCGAGCGGGTCCCGTTCGACCGAGCTTCGTTCTGATTTGAATGACGCCGTTGGCGGCGGCGGTCCCGTAGAGCGCGGCCGCGGCCGGACCCTTGATGATCTCGAGCGACTCGATGTCCTCGGGGTTGATGTCGTTGAGGCGCGATGGGGACTGTCCGCCGACGCCGATCGACATCGAGTTGGGATCGTTGTTCACGCGAACGTTGTCGATGATGATCAACGGCTCGTTCGACAGCGACACGGAGTTCGCGCCGCGAACGCGGATGCGCGCGCCCATTCCGGTGGTGCCGGTGCTCTGAAGCACCGATACGCCGGCGGCACGGCCGTTGATGAGCTGCGAGAACGTCTGCACGGCAGCCTTGTCGACGCTGTCGACGACGATGGTCGAGACGTTGGTTCCGTTCTCGCGCTTTCGCTGCGTTTCGCCCGTCGCCGTCGCGGTGACGACATCGAGGGTCGTCACGGTCGGGGAGAGCGAGAAGTCCGCCGTCGCCCGCTCGCCGGCGGCGACGGTGATGGTGCGCGTCTGTGCGGCGTAGCCGATTCGCATGACGCGGAGCTGAACCGGTCCCGGCGACACGTTC
>DASRHU010000226.1:0-8090 GCA_035650335.1 Gemmatimonadaceae bacterium
GGGTCGATGCCGAGCACTTCCGCGGCGCGGCTCTTGTTCCCGCCTTCACTCTGCAGCACCCACATGATGTACGCGCGCTCGATCATGTCGAGCGTGGGATTGACCGGTCCGCGCTCCGAGACGAGCGGCTCCGATCTCCGCGCGGTGACGCGCTCCGGAAGCGTCGATACGTCGATGACCTCGCCCTTGGTGAGGATGGCCGCGCGCTCGAGCGAGTTTTCCAGCTCGCGTACGTTCCCGGGCCAGGAGTACTCGCGCATGATCTCCAGCGCTTCCTCGCTGAGCCGCTTGACTGGCTCGCCGCGCGTTTGGGCGGTGCGCTCGAGAAACGCGGTCGCCAGCAGCGGAATGTCTTCGCGCCGGTGGCGTAACGGAGGCAGATGGAGCGAGAACACGTTCAACCGATAGAAGAGGTCGCTGCGGAATCCTCCGCGCTTCATCTCCTCTTCCAGCTCCCGGTTGGTGGCGGCGATGACGCGCGCGTCGGTCTCGATCGCTTCGGTGGCGCCGACGGGAATGATCTCACGCTCCTGGAGGGCGCGAAGCAGCTTCACCTGCGTCGAGGGCGTCGTCTCGCCGATCTCGTCGAGAAAGAACGTTCCGCCCGCGGCCGCCGTGAACAAGCCCGCCTTGTCCTTCACCGCGCCGGTGAACGACCCCTTCACGTGGCCGAACAGCTCGCTCTCGAGCAGGGATTCCGGGAGCGCGCCGCAGTTGATGGAGAGGAAGGGGGCATCGGCGCGACCCGACAGCTCGTGGATGTATCGCGCCACCACCTCCTTACCCGTTCCCGACTCGCCCTGGATGAGGACCGTCGAGTCGGATGGCGCGACGGTTTCGGCGAGGCGGAGCACGTCGAGCCACGCCTTGCTGCGGCCAATCGGGCGCGACGACGTATCGAGGCCACGCCGCTTGATCTCCTGCTTCAGCGACTTGTTCTCCACGCGGAGCTGCCGGTGCTCGGCGGCGCGGCGGAGAATGGCCACGATGTCGTCGTTGGCGAACGGCTTCTGCACGTAGTAGTAGGCGCCGGCGTTTACCGCCTGGATGGCCGAGCGGAGGTCGGCCTGCGCCGTCATGAGAATGACCGGCAGGTCGGGATCGCGCTGCCGCGCCGCGCTCAGCACCTCGAGTCCGCCCACGTTAGGCATCCGCACGTCGGTGATGATGATGTCGGGCTTGACGGCCTGGAGCCGCTCGATGCCCTGTTTGCCGCCAAGCGCGATGTGGGTCTCGAAGCCTTCGTTCTTGAGGAGAATGCGAAGCGTGTCGAGGATCGCGGACTCGTCATCCACGATCAGCACGCTCGGCCGGGGGTCGGGGGCGGGGGCAATCACTCGGATTCCTCGGGTTTGGGCTGGTGACGGGGGAGCAGCACCGTGAAGCGCGTGCCGCTCGCACCAGTGTCTACGAACACGAGCCCGCGGTGGGCCTCGATCGCACGATGGACGATCGGCAAACCGAGTCCGGTACCGCCGGGCTTCGTCGTGACGAATGGATCGAACATCTTCGAGCGCACGTCCTCCGGAATGCCCGGGCCGTCGTCGGTGATGCGAACCGCAGCGGCGCCTCGCTCGAACGACACGCCCACCGGCAGCTGCTCCGGCGAGACCGAGGCGACCTCCACCCACACGTGCCCGTCATCCCGCGCGGCCTGCACCGCATTGAGCGCGATGTTGAAGACGGCGCGATGGAGCAGATCCTCATCGCCCTCGACGGCGATCCCCTGCGTCGGCGTCGCGCACGAGACGCGCACGCGCTTCTGCCCGTCGGGATGCGTCGCGGCGAGATGCACGGCTCCCTTCACCAGGTCCCCCAGCTCGAGCTCCTTGATGCGCGTGACGCGCGTGCGGGCGAAATCGAGGAACTCCGACAACAGCCGCGAGAGTCTGTCCGATTCGCGGATGATGAGCGTGGACAGCGTGCGCGAGTCGTCGGTCGTCTGCGGTGCCCGCGCCAGCTGCTCGACCGCGCTGCGGATGGACGCGAGCGGGTTCTTGATCTCGTGCGCGAGCGATGCGCTCAGCTCGGCCACTCCCTCGAGGCGTTCCGCCCGCAGCCGCAGCTCCTCGAGACGCTTCGAATCGGTGATGTCCTGAAAGATCGCGGTCGCGGAGAGTCCCTCCGGCGTGCCGTCGGCGTCGATCGTCGTCGTGTTCAGCCCAATGGGAAAGGAGCTCGACTCGGCGGTAATCGTCGCTTCCCACCGGGAGATTCTGATGCGGTCGCGAATCGTGCGCTCGAGCGCCTGAACCAGCACCGGCGCTCGATCGCCGAACAGCTGACGTATCGGCTTTCCGATCCCGCGAGACGGGTCGAAGCCGAGCATGCGGCCGGCTGCCGGGTTCGCGAATGAGAGCCGGCCCTTGTGGTCCACCGTGAGGATGCCGCTGCGGATGGTTCGCAGCACGTCGTCGGCTTGCAGCCGAACGCGCTCCAGTTGTGCCTCCAGCTGAAGCGCGTGCCCCGCGCCTGCTTCGCGCATGCGCGCCGCGAGCACGCCGGTCCCGAGGGCCGCGAGCGCGAAGATTGCGAGCTGCAGCCAGACGCTCGCCCCCACGTCGCGCCCCTGACTCCAGATGACATCCCCGATGTAGAGGACGTTGCCGAACGCCGCCACGAGCAGCCCGCTTCCGATGGGGAGAACGAGCGACGCGTACGCGATAACGAGGATGTACAGCGCGGCGAACGGCGAGCTCGCCCCGCCCGTGATGTGTACGGTGGCGGTAACGAGAACGAGGTCGAACAGAGTTTGCAGGTAGAAAAAGCCGCGGCCCACCCGGGCGGCCCGCGTCATCTCGTACCAGGCGGAGCCCACGGTGAACACCATGGCGCCCACCAGCATGAGCGCGGCCAGCCGCGTGTTCGTCGGGTTGGCGATCTCCCACGCGAAGAGCGCGGCCGAGAAGATCGCGGCCGACAACGACAGCCGGCCGATGTAGGCCCAGCGAACGACGCGACGGAAATCGAGCATCTAGGGGCAGAGGAGGAACGAGGGGGCGAGGACTGAGGAAGGCACGTCGGATTGAGCCTCGGCTGGTCGGCTCGGGGCGGTTTCCCGCGTCCCCAGTCCTCGTCCCTCGTGGCAATTCGCGATAGACGCGCTGTCGCGTTTTGCTATATCTTCGACGAACCAGCGCACCAAGGGGTTACGTGGAAAGCTCGGTCGACCATTTGACGCTCGGCGAGATCGCGCTGAGGCTCCTCGCGGTCATCCTGTTGGTGCTCGCCAACGCCTTCATGGTCGCGGCCGAGTTCGCGCTGGTGGGTGCGCGACGTAGCCGGATCGATGCCCTGGCCGCACGTGGGAACGCGGCGGCAAAGGTGGTACAGCACACGATCTCCCACCTCGACAAGTACATCTCGGCCACTCAGCTGGGGATCACGCTCGCGTCGCTCGGGCTGGGATGGATCGGCGAGGCGACCCTGGCCGTGATGATCGACGAGGCGCTGGCCGCTTTCGGCTATGAGGCGTCCGGCATCGCGGTTCACAGCGTCGCCGCGATCACGACGGCGTTTCTCATCATCACCTTCCTGCACATCGTGCTCGGCGAGCTGATGCCGAAGTCGCTCGCGCTCATTCACCCCGAAATTGTCAGCATGTGGGTGGTTCGGCCGCTCCGCTGGTTCGCCGAGCTCATGCGGCCGTTCATTTGGGTGCTGAATGGGACCGCCAACGGCCTCCTCAGGATCATCGGGCTTCGCCCCATCGAGGAGGCGGCGCGGGTTCACTCACCCGAGGAGCTTCGGCTGCTCGTTATGCAGACGACGCAGCACGGGCTGCTCGATGAATCGGACAGGGCGATGCTCGCGGGCGTGTTCGACTTTCACTTCAAGAAATCACGCGACGTCATGCGCCCCCGCACGGAGATCGTCGCGATCTCCGCCGACGCCTCCGAGACCGAGGTGTGGGACACGATCCGCCGGGAGCGGTACTCGCGCTATCCGGTGTTCGGCGAGTCGCTCGACGACATCGTCGGCGTGTTCCTCGCCAAGGACCTGTGGCTCCACGATCAGGCGAAGCCGTTCTCACTCCGCGACATGGTGCGGGAGCCGCTCTTCGTGCCGGACTCGCGCCCCGCCGAGCGAGTCCTCGACGATCTGCGGCGCACGCGCGCCCACATGGCGATCGTGCTCGACGAGTACGGCGGCACCGCGGGGATCGTGACGATGGAGGACCTCGTCGAAGAGGTCGTCGGCGACATCGCCGACGAATACGATCTCGCGACACGGACGTCGCTCATGAGCGACGGGGTCCTCGAGCTGGCGGGATCGCTGTCGCTCATCGACGTGCGGTCCGACCACAACGTCCCCATCCCGGAAGGCAGCTGGTCAACCCTCGGTGGGTACGTGTTCTCTCGTCTGGGACGGCTGCCGCGCGTTGGAGACCGGGTGAAGTTCCCTGGCGGCGAGCTCGAGGTCGTCGCGATGGATGGGCGACGGGTTGCGGCCGTGCGCGTGCATCGCGCGTCGGCGGGAGCCGGCACCGCGGCGTGAGCACCGCCGAGGGCGATGCGATTCGCGTCACCGACGTCATTTCGATTCCGCGATCCGAGCTGGCCATCCGCGCGACGCGCTCGGGCGGCCCGGGCGGCCAGCACGTCAATACCTCGTCGACGCGAATCGAGATCACCTGGGACGTCGCGCGTACGAGCGCGCTGAGTGAGGACGAACGCGGGCGAGTGCTCGCTCGCCTGGGCACGCGCGTGAGTGACGAAGGAACCGTCCGCGTGGTCGCCAGCGATTCACGCAGCCAGCGCCGGAACCGCGAACACGCGGAGGCGCGCCTCGCCGAGCTGGTGCGACGTGCGTTGATCGTGCCAAAGGCCCGTCGACGCACGCGAACGCCGCGTAAGGCCGTCGAGGCCCGCCTCGAGCGCAAACGCCAGCACGCCGAGCGAAAGCGTCAACGCCGCTGGAAAGACGTCGATTGAGCGCCTGTAATCCGGCGTTATGCGTCGGAGTGGCCCGCTCGTTGCCTCCCTCGGTCGTACCCATGCAGTAGGCGGCAATGCAGTATTCTCCACGTGAACATCGCCAGGAAGAGTCTGGCTCGAGGCGAAAGAAGGCCCGCCGCGTCCCCACGGTCGTTATCGCCGACGACAGCATCGTTCAGCGCATGGGGGCGCGCACAATGCTCGAGGCGGAGGGATATCGTGTGCTCGAAGCCGCCGACGGGCGCGAAGTCGTCGATCTCGTCCACCGCTCGCATCCCGACGTGGTCGTCATGGACGTCGCGATGCCGAGGATGGATGGCGTGACCGCGGCACGGCGGATTCGGACCGAGACGGATGGCGGCTCGGACGTTCCGATCGTGTTTCTGAGTGCGTTGAGTGCGCGGATCGACCGCGAAAGCGCGCTCGCCGCCGGCGGTAACGATTACCTCGTGAAGCCGGTCGCCAACCGGGAGCTGATCCGGGCAGTAGAGCGCTTCATCGAGCGGTCGGGGCGCGCGAGACGGGCCTAACGCCGTCTCGCGCGCTCAGGGTGGCTAGCTTCGCTTCCGCTCCACCTTCGACGTCACGCTGGTGGTCATTGGAATGGTCATGCCGTTGGCCGGGAGCGTGATCGTGCTCTTCGAGGTTTGCGTCACCTCCGAGCCGAGGTAGATGCCCTTCGACGCGACGTAATCCGTGCGCAGCCCCGTTCCCGTTCCCTCGAGGACCAGGGGCGTTCCCTCCGGCGCGCCCGAGCCGGCGATCGTGTAGGCGAGCGTGCGCTGGATGCGCCATGACTTTTCGCCCGCGTACGACGTGTCGCCTGCATAGGTGGACGTGACGATGATCGTGGTGTTCACGTCCAGACCACCGCGGTTCCCCGTCACCTTCACCGTGTCCACCCAGCTCTCGCCGACCTTCTTGTTGGCGGGCGCGACGATCGGGAGAAAGGTCTCGAACTCGTCCATGGCTGGCATCCCCTCGGCGGCCGGCTTGCCGGGATCGAACGAGTACATCTCACCATTGGCCGCCGAGAGCCCGCTGGCCTTCGTGCCGCCCACCTTGGAAAGGTCGGGAGCCGGGATTCCTCCGGTCGTCGAGACGCTCGCGGAGTCCCAGGTATATCCGATCGCGAGCGTGTCCTTCGCCTTACGACTGATGTCGAGCGTGAGAACGTGGTTCGTCGTCAGCTCGCCCTCGATGGACTGACCCGCGACTTCCTGACTGACCTTCGTGGTGGATTGCACGCGATAGTGGTGCGCTCCCGCGGCGTAGGAGAACGACGCGGACTGCGCCCGAGCGGCGGGAGCGACGGCAACGATGAGCATCCCCAGCGCGAGGACGGCGATTCGGCTGACCATGGTTCGGCGGCTTGGAGGGTGGCGGAGGTTGGTGGGCAGGATAAGTCTAATGCCTGACGCGGCGTTTTGCGCTGGCGCTGCCCCTTGTCCTCTTCTATCCTTCGCGCCGCCATGACACCCCTCCACCGCTCGCCGGCCGTCCAGGTGCCGGTCGACCTCCGCCGGAAGTTCGGACGGCGGCTCCGGACCTGGTTCCGCTCGAACGGCCGCGACCTCCCGTGGCGGCAGACGCGTGACCCGTATCGGGTGCTGGTATCGGAGTTGATGCTGCAGCAGACGCAGGTCGCGCGTGTGCTCGAGCGATACGACGGGTTTCTGCGCGAGTTCCCCACGCTGCACAGCGTCGCTCGGTCGCGACCTGCTCGAGTCATGGAAGCGTGGTCCGGCCTCGGCTACTACGCGCGCGCGCGCAACCTGCACGCGCTCGCGCGGACCGTCACGTCGGGCGCGGGGACGCTTCCCCCCGACCCACGAGCGCTTCGACAACTGCCGGGGGTCGGCGCGTACACCGCCGGCGCGGTGGCCTCGTTCGCGTTCGAGCGCCGTGCACCGTTGGTCGACACGAACGTCGCGCGCGTTCTGCGGCGGGTCTTTGCGCCGCGCCTCGATCCCGGCACGACGCGCGGGCAGCGCACCCTGTGGGCGATCGCGGAGGCGATCCTGCCGCGAACGGGACGGGCGACGTGGGTGCACAATCAGGCGATCATGGAGCTCGGCGCGCTCGTGTGTACTGCCCGAGTCGCGCGGTGCCCGGTGTGCCCCGTGCGCGGGATCTGTCGGTCGGCGAAGGTCCGCCAGCGCCGGAGCCCGGGGTGAGCCGTCACGAGGTGCGCGTCGACCTTCCAGAGTGGGTCGACGGGGTCGTTGACTGGCGCGCGACGTATGGCGACGACGAATCGCGCATGCGACTCGCGATCGCGCTGGCGAGCGAGAACGTGCAGCGGGGCACGGGCGGTCCGTTCGGCGCGATGATCGTGGAAGAGGAGAGCGGCCGGCTCATCTCCGTGGGGGTGAACCGCGTGATACCGGCCAACAGCTCGACCCTGCACGCCGAGATCCTCGCGCTCATGCTGGCGCAGGCGCGCGTGGGCTCGTACACGTTAGGCGCGGCCGGCCTTCCGTCGCACTCGCTCGTGGCGTCCTGCGACCCGTGTGCCATGTGTCTGGGCGCCGCCCTGTGGAGCGGTGTCCGTCGCCTCGTCTGCGGAGCGACGCGCGAGGACGCGGTGGCCGTCGGCTTCGATGAGGGCCCGGTGTTCCCGGAGTCCTACCGATACCTGAAGGACAGGGGAATCGAGGTCTCGCACGGGGTGCTGCGCTCGGACGCTCGAGAAGTCCTGGAGCGATACGCGCGATCGGGACGGATCTACAACGGGTAGTTGGATTAACGGCAAAGATGTCAGAGGTCAGAATTCAGAAGTCAGAAGTCAGAGGTGAGCTGGCGTCCGTCTGAATTCTGGCTCGTCAATTCTCGATCTGGATTCTGACATCGCGCTATCCGGCGAGCTTCAGCAGCGTATCGCGGTCGAGCCGGTGTCCGCCTTCGAATGCCATTGCGTGGACGCTGGCCCCGGTGCGAGCGACCGCCTCCCGCTGCTCGCCGAGCGCCGCGGCGCTGACCATTTCGTCTTTCGTCCCTCGTACGAAGTGGAGCTCCGTCGTCGAGAGTCGCTCGCGTGCTGCGCCCGCCGCATCCACCTCTGGCGGGAGCAGGCCGGCCCACAGAATCACTCGATCGAGCTTCGACGTCCCCTGCACCAGCCATCGCGCAACGGTCGCCGTGCCTTGCGAG
>DASRHU010000227.1:0-10858 GCA_035650335.1 Gemmatimonadaceae bacterium
ACGAGGATGAGGTCCATGTCACCCGGGGAGATCTTCCGCTCGACTAGCACCCGCGACTGGAGCCAGCGGATGAGGCCGGCCCAGTAGTGGCGCCCCATGAGGATCACCGGGAACTGATAGATCTTGCCCGTTTGAATCAGCGTCAGCGCCTCGAACATCTCATCGAGCGTTCCGAAGCCGCCCGGGAAGATGATGAAGGCGACCGAGTACTTGATGAACATCGTCTTCCGCACCATGAAGTAGCGGAAGTTGATCAGCGTATCGACGTACGGATTGGCACCCTGCTCGAACGGCAGCTCGATGTTGCAGCCGATGGAACGACCGCCGACGTCCCGTGCTCCACGATTCGCCGCTTCCATGATGCCGGGTCCGGCGCCGGTGATGATCGCGAAGCCCGCTTGCGCGAGAAGGCGCGACGTCTCTCGCGCTTTCTCGTAATGCGGATCGTCGGGACCAATCCGCGCCGAGCCGAACACGGTGACGCCCTTTTCGATGGTCGCGAGCGTGTCGAAGCCCTCGATGAACTCGCTGGTGATGCGCAACACGCGCCAGGTGTCGGTGCGCGTGAAGTCGTGCCGGGGATCGCCCTTCGCATGGAGGAGCTTCTCGTCCTCCGTGACCGGAGGGCTCCAGTCTCGAATCGACTGATCGATGATGATCTTCGTCGCGCCGGACCGGCGCCCGGGTGTCTCCCGCGATGGTGGCTCGCGCCCGGCAGCTCGATGCCCTTCCTCCGTCCGCTCACGCAGCCCATCGCGAGAGCCGGCTTCGGCCTCCGCGAGCAGCGTTGGATCGGCCTTCTTGCCGGTCGCCGTCCGCGGCGTGCGGGCCTTCGCCGGTTTTTTCGTGCTCGATGTCGTTGCGTTTTTTCTGGCCATGCTCGGTTCGACCACCGCGGTAACGGGCGCCGAAAGGTAGCCGAGAACGATGCTTCCGACTACTCGCGCGGTGAGCGCATAATGCCGAGCGCAGACTACGGGATGCGGCAGGGTTTACCTTAGATCCGAATTCCGCATTCCGAATTCTCCTTCACTTCCTTGGGTCACTCTCCATGACGAATCGCGTCCTCCTGGGGGCTCTGCTTCTCCTCGGGCCCGGCGTCCTCGGCGCACAGCCAGGGGCACCACCACGGCAAATTCCACCGGCGCGCGGAGCGCTGCCGATCCCCGCCGAGTCCCTGCCGCCGTACGTGCGCCAGACGGCGCCCGCCGACTCGGTGATCCTGCGCATCTGGGAAGAAGGCACGCAGCGCTCGCAGGTGGCGACGCTGGCGCAGGTCCTGGTCGATTCCATCGGGGCTCGTCTGACTGCCTCCCCCGAGATCGAGAGTGCCAGTCGATGGGTCATGTCGATGTATCAGCGGTGGGGAATTCCGGCACGCCAGCATCGCTATGGGACGTGGCCCTCGTGGCAGCGTGGATACACGCACGTCGATCTCATCGCCCCGAGGACGCGGACGCTCGAGGCGATGACGCTGGCGTGGAGCCCCGGCACCGGTGGCAAGAGCGTTACCGGCGATGTCGTCACGCTGCCGGACTCGGCCTCGAGGGATGCTTACACGGCGTGGCTGCGCGGCATCCGCGGGAAGTTCGTGCTCGCGAGCGCGCCGCAGCTCTCCTGTCGGTCGCGCGATCAGTGGGCGGAGTACGGAACGCCGGAATCACGCGCCCGACTCCAGGCGCAGCAGGATTCGGTGAACGCGATCTGGCGTTCGCGTAACGCGGCGGCCGACAGTCTCCAGGACCGCCTGCGCGCTGCCGGCGCTGCGGGTGTCATCACCCACGGGTTCTCGGGATACCCCGGCATCGACAAGATCTTCGGATCGCCGCGCCTCCGCGTGCTCACGCTCGACATCACCTGCGAGGACTACGGCCTCCTCGCGCGTCTGGCGGAGCGTCGCCAGTCACCGAGACTGCGCGTCGAGGCGACCGCCGACATGCGTGGCGAGCGCCCGGTGTTCAACACGATCGCCGAGATTCGCGGACGCGAGAAGCCGGACGAGTACGTGGTCCTCTCGGCTCACTTCGACTCGTGGTCCGCGTCGGGTGGCGCGACTGACAACGGAACGGGCACCGTCGCGATGATGGAGGCGATGCGCATTCTCAAGACCGTTCTCCCGGCGCCGCGACGGACCATCCTCGTCGGCCACTGGAGCGGCGAGGAGCAGGGCCTCAATGGGTCGCGCGCTTTCGTGGAAGACCATCCCGCGGTCGTGCAGGGACTGCAGGCGCTGTTCAATCAGGACAATGGCACCGGACGCATCGTCTCGATGAGTCCCGGTGCGTTGCCGGGGACCGCGCCGATGCTCCAGCGCTACCTGGGCGAAGTCCCTCGGGAGATCACGCAATACATCCGCTTCGGGCAGCCCGGGATGCCGGCGACCGGCGGCTCCGACCACGCGTCCTTCGCCTGCGCCGGCGCCCCGGCGTTCGGACTCGGCTCCCTGAGCTGGGACTACGGCCTAACGACGTGGCACACGAACCGCGACACGTACGACAAGATCGTGCTCGACGATCTGCGGCACAACGCGATTCTGATCGCCGCCCTCGCCTACCAGGCGTCGGAGGACCCGGCGAGCATGCCGCGCGACCGGCTCGATCCGCTGCCGGTCAACCCCGAGACGGGACAGCCGCGGCCGTGGCCAGAGTGTCGGAAGGCGCTGCGGGCCGCGGAGGGATACTCGAGGTAGGGGTCAGGGGTCAGGAGTCAGGAGTCAGGGATCAGGGGTGGAAAGGCGCGGCGCCGCTTCGCGGCAAGCCGCGCTCATCAGATGAGCAAACGGCCGCGCGCAGCGCGGCCGTTTGCATTACCACACCCATGGCCCCTGGCCCTTGGCCCCTGGCCCTTGGCCCTTGGCCCAGCTGTAGCTGGGGCCTTCGGCCCCGCTACAGCTGGGCTATCCGCTCCCTGCCTAACGTCCGTCGCACGTATCCCATCTGCCCTACGTGGTACCCCTCGTGGAAGAGCGCGAAGACGATGGCCCCGCGCGGCGTTCCATCGGTCGAGGGGATCTTGAGCTGGAGGTGGGAGCGCAGCTCCTCCTCACTCATCGCGTGAAGCCGCGCGCGCAGTGCCTTGCCGGCATCCTCCCACACCCTTCGGATGTCTGACAGCGCCGGATACTTCTCGCTCTCGGGAGGCGGGCTGCCACGCTGGAACAGTGAGGGCCATGGCACTTCGCGATCCACTCCGAGCATGCGCCCCAGCCGAACTCTGGTCTGCGCGAGGTGGCCCGCCATCCAGATCATCGGATTCGAGTCGTCCGATGGCGCGCGCGTGAGCTCATCGGGATCGAGGCCGTGGAGCGCTCTCGCGTACAGATTGTCCACTATGTCCATCAGGCCAATGACGTGGGCGATCGCTTGATCCATTGCCAACCCTGGTGAGAGGTGCGCCGCATGTCTCATTGAGATAGAACGCACGCAAGACGGGCGGAAGATCCACTGGATCTTCCGCCCGCTTCGTTCCTTCAGTCTTTTTCGCCCGGCTTAGACCGTCGGACCGCTCCACCGCTCGCGTAACCGACGAGCCGTTTCCGGGCTCACGATGCGAATGACGATGTATACGATCAGCCCGACGATCGCGATGCGAATCGCGAGGCCGAGAAGGAAGAGCGCGAGGCCGATCAGGCCCTTGAGAATGCCGAACACGAAGCTGAGGAGAAAAAGCCCCAGCACGGCCAGCGCGCCGATTGTGAATATGGTGCGAAGCATCGGGTTGAGCTCCTGGCGGTTGCTGTGAGTATTACGCGCGACTCCGCTGCGGGGTTTCAGCCGGATGTGATCGTCGTGGGAGGCGGTCTGATCGGCCTCTGTTGTGCGACCGCGCTCGCTCGCGAGAATGCACGTGTCATGGTCGTGTCAGCAAGGGAGGATGGGGCGGCCTCGCCCGCGGCCGCGGGGCTGCTCGCACCGTCCGTCGGAGTTACGCCTGACCCGGCTCGGGCGCTAGGGATCGCCGCGCTGGAGATGTACCCCGATTACCTGGATGGTCTGGCCGAGCGAACGGGACGACACGTACCGCTTCGCCGTGGGGTGCTGGAGCTGGCCTTCACCGAAGCGTATGCCGCAACGCTGCAGCCGGTGGCTGGCGCGCACTCGGCGTGGCTCGACAGCAGCGCCGTGCGTGACCTCGAGCCTACCCTGTCCCCCGCCGTCGGTGCACTGCTTCACTCGCGCGACGGAATGGTGGACGTTCGCGAGCTGCTGGCCGCGGTCGATCTCGACGCGGCGCGGGATGACCGCGTCTCACTGCGCATCGGCGGGCCAGTCGTCCGACTCCATCCTGCATCGCGGCCGATCCGGCTCGAACTTGCCGACGGTCGACAGCTGGAGGCGCGCAGCGTCGTCATCGCGGCGGGCGCATGGGCGGGCAGGATCGCCGGTCTGCCGCGCCCCCTCCCCATCACGCCCGTTCGCGGCCAGATGCTCGCGATCGAGCCAGCGCCGCTTCGCCATGTGATCATGGGACCGCGGGGCTACGTCGCACCTCAAACCGATCGCCTGGTAGTCGGTAGCACGATGGAGCGGGTGGGCTTCGATCCGAAAACGACCGAGGCCGCCGCGGTACAGCTCCGCCAATGCGCCATCGAGCTCTCGCCCGCGCTCGCGTCGCATCGCCTGCTCTCGCACTGGTCGGGCCTGCGTCCGATGACGCCCGATCTTCTTCCGATAGTGGGCGAGGACCCCGACGTCCCAGGGGTGTTCTACGCCTGCGGTCACTCACGGAACGGAATCCTCCTGGCGCCGCTTACAGGAATGGTGATCGCCGAGCTCCTCACCCGTGGGGCGACCTCTCTGGACGTGAGCCCGTGGGCGCTGAACCCCAGGGGGATCGAGGGTGTCAAGGGTGTCGAGGGTGTCCACGTGAAAAGCCGTCCTCCTCGACACCCTTGACACCCTCGATCCCCTTGCCGCAGAGACTAACCTTCGAACTGATGCTGAAAAGGTTACCCTGTCCTACCATCGCGATCCACAACGGGATAGCTTACCCCGTGCCGCGGGCTGAGAACGCAAAATGCGCTCGCCGCGAGGACCCGCGATCGACCGCACGACGACCATCTGCGACCCGGGACGACTCTTGGCGGATACCCTCTACCAGATCCTAGGCCGGCGCCGGGCCGACCCGCTCCCCGAGCGAAAACCCCCTTGGCTCAAGGTGCGCGCGCCCGGCGGCCCGAATTACGGGCGCCTCAAGCACCTGATGCGCGACCTCGACCTCCACACGGTGTGCGAGGAAGCCCACTGCCCCAACGTGGGCGAATGCTGGGAGCACGGCACCGCCACTTTCATGATCCTCGGCGACGTCTGCACGCGGAACTGCGCTTACTGCGCCGTCGCGCACGGGCGCCCACCGAAATACGACATCGAGGAGCCTTCGCGCGTCGCACAAGCGATCGCCGAGATGCAGCTCCGCCATGCCGTCATCACGTCGGTCGATCGCGATGACCTGCCGGATTTTGGCGCGTACATCTTCGCCGAAACGATTCGGCAGGTTCACGACCACGTCCCGGGGTGCTCCGTCGAGGTCCTTGTTCCCGACTTCCAGGGGAACGAAGACAGTATCAGCATGGTGCTCGACGCAGGTCCCGAGATCTACAACCACAACACCGAGACGGTGCCGCGCCTCTACAAGCGGTGCCGTCCGGGAGGGCGATACGAGCGGGTGATGAAGATCTTCCGCTTCGCCAAGTCGTACGCGCCGGACATCCCGACCAAGACCGGAATCATCCTCGGGATGGGCGAGACTACCGAGGAGGTCGTCGCCACCATGCGCGAGCTGCGCGAGGTGGACGTGGACATCCTCACCCTTGGACAGTATCTGCGTCCGTCGGCCGATCACATTCCGCTCGATCGGTACGTCACGCCTGACGAGTTCCGGTACCTTCGCGAAGAGGGAATCGCGATGGGCTTCAAGCACGTCGAGTCGGGGCCGCTCGTTCGATCCAGCTATCACGCCTGGGAGCAGGTTCAGGCCGCGAACCTGGTGAACCCATGAGAGACGTCAGCCGTTCGCGCCGCCGCTCCACCGCTCGCGGTGGGGGCGACGCCGGAGCCGCGAATCCTTCCACCACCGACATGTCACAGAAGAAGACCGTCGATCACAATGGAGCCGCGGGCTCCGTGGACGCCGCCGCGCGCGGCGACGCCGCGGTGCGTCGCGACCTGCTCCGCGAGATGCTCCTGATTCGCCGCTTCGAGGAGCGGTGCGCCGAGGCCTACGCGATTGGAAAGATCGGCGGGTTCTGCCACCTGTACATCGGGCAGGAGGGCGTCGGCGTGGGCGCGATCTCGACGCTGCGCGACGACGACTACGTGATCACGAGCTACCGCGAGCACGGACAGGCGCTCGCCCGCGGGCTCTCCGCGCGCTCCGTGATGGCGGAGCTCTTTGGACGCGTCGACGGGTGCTCGAAAGGCAAGGGCGGCTCGATGCATCTCTTCGACCGCAACGTGAACTTCCTCGGCGGCCACGGAATCGTCGGCGGACACATCCCCGTCGCCACCGGTGTCGGCTTCGCGATCAAGTATCGGGGGGGCGATCAGGTGTGCGTCTGCTTCTTCGGGGAGGCGGCGGTCAACAACGGCGCGTTTCACGAGGCGCTGAACATGGCCGCGCTCTGGAAGCTTCCGGTGATTTATCTGATCGAGAACAACCGCTACGGAATGGGGACCGCGCTCGAGCGTGCGTCAGCGATCAACGACATCGCCGAGCGCGCGTGCTCGTACGACATGCCGAGCGAGGTCGTGGATGGGCAGGACGTGCTGGCGGTGCGTGCGGCCACGATGCGGGCGCTGCAGCGCGCACGGAGCGAATCGATCCCTACGCTTCTCGAGGTGCGGACCTATCGCTTCATGGGCCACTCGATGTCCGACGCGGTGAGCGGCACCTACCGCAGCAAGGAGGAGCTCGAGGAGCACATGAAGCGCGACCCGATCGTGGTGCTTCGCACCATGATGGAGAAGGAGGATGGGTGGACTGACGCCGACATGTCGAAGCTGGACGAGGAGGTCAAGGCGGTGGTGCAGGACGCCTGGGACTTCGCCGACGCGAGCCCGGAGCCACCGCTCGAAGCGCTGTACGAGGATGTTCTCGTCGATACCGTGTCCTGACAACGACGATGCCAGTCATCACTTACCGCGACGCTCTGAACCAGGCTCTCCGCGAGGAGATGCAGCGCGACGACCGTGTCTTCCTCATGGGAGAGGAAGTCGGCGTCTACCAGGGCGCGTACAAGGTCTCGAAGGGAATGCTCCAGGAGTTCGGCGAAATGCGCATCGTCGACACGCCGATCACCGAGCTCGGATTCGCCGGCGTCGGTGTGGGCGCGGCCATGGTGGGGTTGCGGCCGATCATCGAGTTCATGACGTGGAACTTCGCGCTGCTCGCGATCGACCAGGTGGTCAATGCGGCGGCAAAGATGCTCTACATGTCCGGCGGGCAGTATCCGATGGCGATGGTGTTCCGCGGACCGAATGGAGCGGCGCTACAGCTCTCGGCGCAGCATTCACAGGCGTGGGAGTCGTGGCTCTCGCACATCCCGGGGCTCAAGGTCGTGGCGCCCGGAACTCCGTACGACGCCAAGGGACTGCTGAAGAGCGCGGTCCGCGATGACAATCCGGTGATCGTGCTCGAAGGCGAGATGCTGTACAACACGAAAGGCGACGTTCCGGAGAGCGAAGAGGTCATCGTTCCCATCGGGAAGGCCGAGGTGAAGCGCGAGGGGTCCGACGTCTCGCTGATCACGTACGGCAAGATGGTCCTCGTCGCCCAGCAGGCGGCCGAGCAGCTGGCGAAGGAGAACGTCTCCGCGGAGATCGTGGACCTTCGTACCCTCCGTCCAATGGACGTGGACGCGATCGCGGCCTCGGTCGCGAAGACCAACCGCGCCGTCGTCATCGAGGAAGGGTGGTCGGTCGCGGGCGTCGGGGCCCAGATTGCCGACTTCGTGCAGCGCGAATGCTTCGACGATCTCGACGCACCGGTCCTCCGCGTGCATCAGGAGGAAGTTCCAATGCCGTACGCGAAGAATCTCGAGCGCGCGGCCAAGCCCGACGCGAAGAAGACGGTGGCGGCCGCGAAACGGGTGCTATACCTCGAACAATGATCTTCCCGAACGAGGAATGAAGGAATGAGGATTGAGGAATTCCATTGGGTGGTTATCCTGCCGATCAGATTCCTCGGTCCTTCATCCTCGTTCCTCATTCACTCTACCTAACGGGCGATGGCAACCAAGGTCGTGATGGAAGCGCTCTCTCCAACGATGGAGGAAGGGCGCCTCGTCAAATGGCTGAAGAACGAAGGCGACAAGATCTCCTCGGGTGAGACGCTCGCCGAGGTGGAGACGGACAAGGCCGTGATGGAGCTCGTCGCCCGCGGCGATGGCGTGTTGCGCAAGCGGCTGCTCGCGGAAGGCGAGACGGCGCCGATCGGCCAGCTCGTCGCGGTGATCGCCGCGCCTGACGAGAACATCGACGCGCTCGTCGCCGGCGGCGGCGCCGCCCCACCCGCCAAGGAAGCCAAGCCCGCGGAGGAAGTCGTCGCCAAGACCCGGGAAACCGCGGCCGCGTCCCCGGTGCCCCGCGCGCCGGAGCAGGCGCAGGGCGAAGCGTCGACGCCACCTCAGCAGAAGGTGCCCGCCTATCGAGTCGGGAGCGCGGCTCCAAAGGCTCCGACTCCACCGAGCCCCGAGCCACAGACCGAGCAGCCCCGTCAGGGTGGAAACGGTGAGGGGCGGATGCGAAGCTCACCGCTCGCGCGCCGACTCGCCCACGAGCGCGGTCTCAACCTCGACGGCGTGCGCGGGTCCGGCCCGGGCGGGCGTATCGTGAAGCGGGACATCGAAGCCGCGGTCGCGGGCGGTGGAGCGCAGCCACGAGCGGCAGCACCGGCAGCGCCTGCGCGCGCCCGCGAGGGCGACTTCGCCGATGTTCCGCTCACGCAGATGCGGAAGACGATCGCGCGGCGGCTCGCCGAGTCGATCGGGCCGGTCCCGACGTTCTATCTCACCGCCGAGCTCGACATGGAGCGCGTGGTCGAGATGCGAACCGCGATGGCCGAGATGGGCGACGAGTTCAAGGTGTCGGTGAACGACATCGTGATGAAGGCGGTCGCCACCGCGCTCTCGCTCCACCCCGAAGTCAACGCGCACTGGCTCGGCGACCGCATTCGGCAGTTCAACCGCGTTCACCTGGGAATGGCGGTCGCCGTGGAAGACGGCCTCATCACTCCGGTGGTGTTCGACGCCGACCGCAAGCGGATGAGCGAGATTTCTCGTGAGGCACGGGAGCTCGCCAAGCGCGCCCGCGAGCGGCGTCTCAAGCCGGAAGAGTACATGGGCGCCACGTTCTCCGTGTCGAACCTCGGGATGTTCGGCATCGAGCATTTCACCGCGATCATCAACCCGCCGGAAGCGGGGATCCTCGCGATCGGCGCGGTGGAGCGGAAGCCGGTTGACGTGAACGGTGACCTCGTCACCCGCCAGCGCATGCGCGTCACGATGAGCTGCGACCACCGCGTGATCGACGGCGCCACCGGCGCGCGCTTCCTCCAGACACTGCGGAGGATGCTCGAGAATCCGCTCATGCTTGTGTACTGAAAGGCGAACACGGAATGCGGAAGGCGGAGTCTGTGACACCGGGACGCTTCAGTTGGCGCCTGCGACTTCCCGGCGTCACAAGCTCCGGTTTCCGCATTCCGCCTTCTCATCGACTCCTTCTACCTAACCCATGGCAAGCTTCGACGTAATCTTCATCGGCGGTGGGCCCGCGGGGTACGTGGGCGCCATTCGCTGCGCGCAGCTCGGGCTCAGCGTCGCCGTGTTCGAGAAGGAAAAGCTCGGCGGCACCTGCGTCGTGATCGGGTGCATTCCCGCGAAGGCGATGCTCGAGTCGGCGGCGCTGGCCAATCACATTCGCCACGCGAAGGAGTTCGGCGTCACCGTGGGCGAGGTGTCGTTCGACTACGGCGTCGCGATGAAGCGATCGCGCGCGGTGAGCGATCAGAACGTGAAGGGCGTCGAGTTCCTCTGCAAGAAGAACAAGGTCACGTGGACGAAGGGAACCGCACGCCTGGGCGGAGGCAGCTCGGTCGTCGTCAAAACCGCCGACGGAAAAGAGGAGAAGCACGACGCGAAGAAGGCAGTCGTCATCGCGACCGGATCACGCGTGAAGGGGCTGCCGCAGATCGGGCTCGAGCTCAACAGGAAGACCGTCATCTCGTCGGACGACGCGTTGCTTCTCGAGAAGGCGCCCAGGTCGATGGCGGTGATCGGCGCGGGCGCCGTCGGGTGTGAGCTGGCCGATGTCTTCAACGCCTTCGGCACCGAGGTGACGCTCCTCGAGGTGCTGCCGACCATCCTCCCGCTGGAGGACGCCGAGGTGTCGGCGACACTGGGGCGCGCGTTCAAGAAGCGCGGCATCAACGTCATCGCCGGCGCCAAGATCGGGAACGTCAAGGTCGCGAAGGATTCGGTGTCGATGTCGGTCGACGCGGGCGGCGCGAAGACCGACCTCAAGGTCGACGTCGTGCTCGTCGCCGCCGGCCGCGCGCCCGTCGTCGAGGACATCGGCCTCAAGGAAGCGGGTGTGCAGCTCAACGAGCGCGGGTTCATCAAGATCGACGAGCAGTTTCGCACGAGCGCGAAGAACATCTTCGCCATTGGTGATGTCGCCGGCCCGCCGATGCTCGCGCACAAGGGCTCGCGCGAGGGCATTACCCTCGCCGAGCAGCTGGCGGGCAAGCACGCGCATCCGGTGAACTACGGGAACATCCCGAACGCCACGTACTGCCATCCGGAAGTGGCGTCGATCGGCCTCACCGAGCAGCAGTGCAAGGACAAGAAGCTCGAGTACAAGGT
>DASRHU010000228.1:0-12324 GCA_035650335.1 Gemmatimonadaceae bacterium
CTCGAGATCGGCAACCTCGTTGGCCATTGCGTCCTTGCGCTGCATCAACCGTGTCGACGCACCGAGCTCCCGATTGTCGCCGGCACGCAGCTCCTCCACGTCGCGCGCGACGTCACGCTGCTCCTCCGCCAACCGCTCCGCGCGCCGCACCAGGTCGCGCGCGTCACGCTCCACTCGCGAGGTGCGTCCCTCGTCCAATCGCCGACGCGCTTCTTCGAGTCGTCGAAGCGCGGCGGCCGCCTCGGCGACGGATTGATCGCGCTGACCGGTGGCCGAACGACGCATCGCGTTCGCGGCATCGCGCAGACGACGCGCGGCCTCGTTCAATTCCTGCGACGACTGCTCGCGCGCGAGACGCTCGAGCTGTCGCGCTAGCTCTTCCGTCTCCTGCGCCAACTGCCGCTGCGACCCACCGCCACTTCCCGAACGCGACATCTGCTCGGCGCGCGCACGCATCCGCTCGGCTTCCTGCTGCTGACGCGCCGCGAGCTGCCGCAAGCGCTCGAGCGTCTCATCCACGCTCCGGTCCGCCTGCTCGCGCTCACCGCGCTCGACCTGCTCGTATTGGTTCCGGAGCTTGTCGTTCTCGAGCTCGAACAGGTCGGCAAGATCTTCGGCGTTCGGCTGCTCGCCACCCATGCCACCGCCGGGCTGCCCCCCGAAGCTCACCTGCACCTCTCGATAGGCAGCCTCGGCACGCTGCAGATGCTGCAATGCCTTCTGCTCGTGAGGCAGCGCGGCCTCGGCCTCTCGTTGCGCGAGTCGCTCCTCCGCCTCCTTCATCGCGGCGACGGCCTGCGGCAGCTCGGCCGCTATCTTCTCCATCGTCGAGTCGGCGCCGAGTACACCACGCTGCTGCAGGCGCTGCTCCAGGGTCGCGACCTGCTCGCGCAGCCGCCCCTGTGACAGCAGGATCGTCGAGATGTTCTCCCGTGTCTCCTTCTCCGACGTAGCCGCCCGGTCGCGAACGACCTTGAACGTGGCGGCAATGATCTCGCGCTGACGCTGCGACAGTGCACCGGGCGAGGCATCGCCGCGCGCGCCACCCGCGCCACCAGCCTGCTCCGCCTGACGATACTCACGGTTGAACGGCCGCACCTCGAGGAAGTAGATGTCGGTCGTCGCCACCTTTCCACCGCCGCGATCGGCGTCGGTCGCGCGCGCGAAATACGAGATCACGTCGCCGGGCTCGAGGGTCATCTCCTCGAGATAGATCGTGTGTCCCGCCAGAATCTCCTTCAGCCCCTTCCCGCGGTGCAGCGACACGGTCTTCTGCTCCCCGCCATTCACTGAATACACGAGGTCCAGCCGCTGCACGCCGAAGTCGTCCTCGGCGCGCGCCTCGATGAACACCTCCTCGAGCGACGACACCTTCGCGTCGCGCCCGGGCTTGGTGATCGACACCGAAGGGGAGCCGTCCTCGAGCATGTCGATCGCGTAGTCGAGCGACGCCGGCACGTAGCGCCCGGCGGCATCGGCCAGCTCCACCTTGTAGAAGCCGCTGCGCGACACGGTGATCTCGCCTCGCAGCCGGCCGCTGTCGCCGGGAGCGAGGGGGATCGTGTCCTTCCCGTCGAGCACCAGCCGTCCTGCCGTCGTCGCGATCGTCGAGGTAACGTCTACGCGAACGCGCGTGGCGCGGATGGCGGCAATATCACCGCCGTCTTCCACGCGCTGCGGCGCCAGCCGCGTGTACTCGGGGTAGCGATACTCGAGATCGATCTGCTTCACCGACGGAAGGTCGGCGACGGAGATGCGGAACATCGCCGACCGCACCGGACCGGCCTCGACGTAGTACTCCGTCTGCTGATCGAGGTCGAACAGGCGAACGATGAACTGCGCCGTGTCCGTGCCGGCGGGCATCGTGATGCGCTCGGGATCCGTGGCGCCGCGCGTCGCGACGAGCGTCACCTCGGCCGCGTCGAACCCGCCCAGGCGTGCATGAATCTCGAGATCACCACCGCGAGGAATGGTCGTGTCTCCCGGCGCCACCTGCACCGTGTACGGCATTGCGGCCTCGGCTGACCGCCACGGCGCAAAGAGGGCGCGCGCACCGTGCCGCAGGAAGGCCGGTCCGGCAAAGAGCAGGAGGGCGACGACGACCGCGAGCGCGCCAAGGATGATCCCTCCCCGCTGCAGCTCACCTCGCTCCACACGGCGCCCACGCTCGACGGCACGGAGTCGAGACAGGGCCGTCGTCACCACGCCCTTCGCCAACGCTGGCGACTGGGGTACGCGACCGCCACTCGCCGTCCGCTGCTCCACGGCGCTCACGACCGATGCATCGAGCGATGGCTCGTGCTCCTCCAGGTACAGGGCGACCGTCTCGTCAGGCACGCGCCTGACGAGCGGACGCAGGAGGAAGACCGCCGCGACGCCGACGATGGCCAGGTAGGCAATCACGCGCGCGACCAGAATCGACTGCGGCGTGAACCCACGTTGTTCCATGCCGAACGAGGCGACGAGCACCACGACAGCCGCGGCGCCGATCACCCACGCCAGTCCTCGCAGTGCCACCCTCAACCGCCAGCGGCGGCGCACGTCACGGATGACCGAACTCAGCTCGTCATGCATGGTCGATTCTCCCTACGGCCAGCGCAGCGTCCTGCCGCGCCGTACGTGACAGACGATTCGAGAGGATGGACTCGGCCGCCAACAATAGGATCGCGGCTACGAGGATGTACCACCAGAGGGTTTGGCGTTGCTCGCGTTCGGCCGCGCTCAACGTCGATGTCGTCGACGCCGAAAGAGGCGCGTCTGAGCCTGGGGACACGGCGCGCACAAGCTCGTCGGGCGCGAAGGCTCCAAGCTCGGACTCGGCAGCATCCACGTTGACCGCGACGATGCGACGGGCAGTCACGGCGTCGGCATCACGAATCTCGTAGAACCCCTGCTCACGAAGCCGAAGTGAGCGCACCGAGTCACCCGCGCTCCAGCGCGTGCGCTCGCCCGAGGGTGACACTGCGATCGACGGAGTGCGGCTGGTTGCCGCCGGGCTCGACAGCGCAAGCACCTGGCCGACTGTCTCCCACGGACGCTCCGGGGTCCACCCGGCAGCATGCCTCACGAGTGACTGCACGAGCGGCAGAAAGACCGGTTGAACGGGGAGGTCGTTCCAGTACCCGTCGAGCGTCGAGCCGAACACGAGAACCCGTCCGCGACCGACGCGGCGTTCCGCGAGAGCGACGGTTCCGTCATCGAAGCGAGCGAGGATCGCGTCGTTCGCCGCCGGCGCAAAGGCGCGATAGCGAAGGTAGCGCGCGGAGGTGAAGTCGCCGCTCCGGGCCCCACGGAAGGTCTCGAGCGCCGGGTGGCCGCGGTCGAGCGCCCCGAGCGATCCGCCGCGCTCGGTGGACCGGTCGACGATCTCGCCAATGGTGCCCGGCAGCATCTCCGATGCGCCGGCCAGCGCACGCCCGCCATTCTGCTCGCCGAGGGCGACGACGAGGCCGCCGCCGTCGCGGACGAGCGTGCGAATCCTGTCGCCGACAGCCCCGCCCGGCATACCGACACCCTGAAGGATGACGACGCGTGCTTCATCGACGTCGGCGGGCGTGACGCGATCGCTGCGCCGCTGCACGACGCGGAACGTCGGACGATCGCCAATGCCCAGCGCGCGGGGGAGAAATACGCTGCGCGCCGCCGGGGTGTTCGGGCTCTCGATGATCAGCACGCTCACGACCTGCGCGCGAGCGAGCACGAAGTGGAAGATGTTGTCGGTCGCGAGGCGATCGTCGGAGGCCGAGGTGCTCAGACGCACGCTCCCGCGCGTGGTGGCATCGGGCACGGGCACGGAGGCGAACGTCACCGAGGTTGCCCCGCGAGCCGGCAGCGAGACCCGCTTCGCTTCCACCTCGCGACCGTTCAGCTCGAGGATGACGCGAGCGTCGTCAACGGGACGCGGGCCGCTTCGTGCGAGGCGGGCCGCGACGATGGCGCGATCGACACCGTCCCTGGCATCCCGGGTCACGTCCACTCCGGTCACCAACACGTTGGCGACTGCCGTGTCGCCCACATCTTCCGCGGAAAGCGAGGTTCCCCCGGGAAGGCGCGGCAGCTCCTGGCCATCCCATCCAGCGCGCTGAAAGTCGCTGATCACCACGATCTCGCGCCGAGGCCGCTCGGCGCGCTCGACGAGCTGCTGCGCGACGGAGAGCGCCGGAGCATAACGAGTGGCACTCGCGCCCGGACGCGCCTTCTGAAGCGCGGCGCGGAGGATCGCGGCGTCGCCGGTTGGCCCGGCCGCGGCAACGGCCTCGTCGTCGAACAAGACCAGCGTCGCGCGATCTGCCCCACTCAGCCCCGCGAGCGCACGCTCAGCGGCCGCGGTGGCGCGCGTCCAGCGGTCGCCGTAGCCCATGCTGTACGATCGGTCGAGGAGCACGACGAGCTCACGCGGGCCGGCGCCAGCGGCGGTGGCGTTGCGATCGCCGCGATCGAGGAAGGGACGCGCGAATGCCGCCGCCAGCAGAATCAGTGCCAGCGTCCGCATCGCGAACAGCAGCCAGTGGCGAATGCGCTGTCGGCGAACCGATCGGAACGGCACGCGTCGCAGAAACATCAGGGAAGGGAAGGCGACCGCGTTCCGCCGCTCGCGATTGACGAGATGCACGATGACCGGCACCGCCACCGCGAGGATGCCGAGCAGAAAGAGCGGAGCGAGGAAGGTGAGACTCATCGTGTCCTGCTCAGCCGCTGGCGATCGGCCAGGTACGCGAAGAGCGCGTGGTCGAGCGGCTGCGACGTGTTGAAGAGCGCGTAGTCGATCCGCTCCTCACGCATGAGGCGTGCGAGGGTCGCGGTGTGATCGGCCACGAGAGTCCGATACTGATCGCGAAGCAGACCTGGAACGACGGGAATTGCCTCGCCGGTCTCCATGTCCTCGAAGTTGGCCGCGTCATCGAACGGGAGGTCGAGCTCGGCGGGATCGAGAACGTGAAGCACGATGAGATCGTTGCCGCGATTGCGCAGTCGCGCCACCGCGCGCACGATGCGCTCCGGCTCATCATACAGGTCGGAGATGAGAACGACGATCTGACGACGCCGTGCATGCTCGGCAACCTGGTTGAGCGGCGCATCGAGGCTCCCCTGACCCTGTGGCGTCGCTCGCGCGATCGTCTGGAGTACGATGTTCAGATGCTTGGCTGCCGGCGGCACGTAATCGACGATCGCGTCGGCGAACGTGACGAGCCCCACGCGGTCGCGCTGCCGGCTCGAGAAATAGGCGAGGCACGATGCGAGGAACTTCGCGTACTGAAGCTTCGAGACTGCTCCGCTCGCGAATCCCATGGATGCCGAGATGTCGAGCAGAATCAGGAGGTTCGTGTTCGTGTCGGCCTCGAATTCCTTCACGAAGTAGCGGTCGCTCCGCCCGAACAGGCGCCAGTCGATGCGCCGCAGGTCGTCACCAGGCATGTACGCGCGATGCTCGGCGAAGTCCATCGATGCGCCGAGGTTGGGCGACCGGTGCAGACCGTTGATGAATCCCTCCACCACGGTCCTCGCCAGCAGCTCGAGGTTGTCGATCTTCGCGAGCACCTTGGGATCGATGAACATCGTCCCAGCGGTCTCGTCGCGCGCTCGCCCAATGTGCATCGCGGCTACATCCCCGAACGCGGCGTCGGCACGGCACGCACGAGCTGCTCGATGAGCTGATCTGTCGTGACGCGCTCCGACTGCGCGTTGAAGTTGGTGATGATGCGATGCCGCATGACCGGGCCGGCGAGCGCGCGAATATCCTCGAAGCCGACGTGGTATCGCCCGTTCATGAGGGCGCGCGCCTTGCCGCCGAGGATGAGGTATTGTGCGGCGCGCACCGAGGTGCCGTAGGCCACCCACTTCTTGATGAAGTCGGGCGCATCCTTCGACGACGGCCGGCTCATCCGCGCGAGGTTGACCGCATAACGGGCGACCGCATCGGACGCCGGCACCTTGCGCACGAGCTGCTGGAACGCGATGAGGTCGCTCCCCGACACGGCGCGCTGCGGGCCCTCGGTCGCGATCGACGTCGTACTCTGCACGACCTCGACTTCCTGATCCTCGTTGAGGTAGTCGATCACGATCTCGAACATGAAGCGATCGAGCTGCGCCTCGGGGAGTGGATACGTGCCCTCGAGCTCGATGGGGTTCTGTGTCGCGAACACGAAGAAGGGCTCCTCGAGCGTGTAGGTGCGTCCCTGGATGGTGACGCGATGCTCCTGCATGGCCTCGAGGAGCGCCGACTGCGTCTTGGGCGGCGTGCGGTTGATCTCGTCGGCGAGCACCACGTTCGCGAAGATCGGCCCGGGCATGAAGACGAGCTGCCGCCGTCCCGTCGTGGGATCCTCCTGAATGAGATCCGTTCCCGTGATGTCGGACGGCATGAGGTCCGGCGTGAACTGGATGCGCGCGAACTTGAGATCGAGCGCCTGCGCGATGGTGTGAATGAGCAGCGTCTTCGCCAGTCCCGGCACGCCGACGATGAGGCAGTTGCCGCCGGCAAACAGGGCGGTGAGCACCTGCTCGATCACCGCGTCCTGCCCGATGATCCGGGTGCGCAGTTCGGAGATGATCTGGTCGCGACCGTTTTTGAGCTTCGTGGCGAGGTCGATGTCGGGGCCCTTGGCGAGCTCTGGTGCTTGGATCGTGGTCATGTTGAACGAGGGGTCAGGAGTCAGGAGTCAGGGGGTGTCAGGTGCCAGGTGGCAAGGATTCCGAGTCAGAGCCCCTCGCACCCGAGCCCTGAAACCCCCTGACTCCTGACTCCTGACTCCTGACACCAGGGTTCAGGGGGGTCATCGCGTCATCCCATAGATGATGTAATTCACCGCCAACTTGTACGCGTCGTTCGTGATGTTCACCGGCCACCACCCGTGACCCGACCACTCCATGTAGTCGCCGATGTCGTTGTTGTAGTTGATGACCACCATCAACGGCTTCGCCGGGTCGTTGTCCTCGTGAATGCCGAGAAACTCGGCCGTCAGATTCGGGTTGTGCGGGTACTTCATGTCGAGCGATGAGATGCGGAAGAACACGTCGAAGATCGGGTGCGTCACGTCGAGCCGATCGATGCGCGCTTCCGGCAGCACGCGCCGGATCTGCGCCTCGAAGTTCATCCACTCGCCGCGCATGAAGTCGTCGACGATCAGGAACCCTCCCTTCGCCAGATATTGCCGCAGCCCCTCGACCTCCGCGTCGGACGGGTGCCAGTAGCCCGGCTCCGACAGATATGCCACCGGATAGCGCAGCAGCTCCGGATCATCCAGCGTGTGGATGTTGCTCCCTTCGACGTGCGCGCGCAGCGTCGTCAGCTCGCGCATCATCGTGAGCAGGTTGCGCTCCATCTGCGGATAGTCGAACTCCCATCCACTCCTCCCGTACACCGTGTAGCGAATGCGGGCGAAGGTGAACTTCCCGTCGTAGGGAACGTTCGGCTCCATTGCGACGCGGAATCCGCCTTCGCGCCAGCGGCCGCGCTGGGCCTGAGCGTCAGGTGCTGACACCATGAGCACGGCAAAGATGACAGAGTTCAGAATACAGAATTCAGAATTCAGAATACCCCGCCAGGTGCGGTATCTGAATTCTGAATTCTGTATTCTGAACTCTGTCATCTTTGCCGTCATATCAATGTGTCAAGGCGTACATCAGATAGTTGACCCCCAGCTTATAGGCTTCATTCGAGATCTCAATCGGGATGAACCCTGCGTCCGACCACTCCCACAAGTCGCCAATGTCATTGTTGTAATTCACGATCACCATCAGCCGCTTCGACGGATCGTTGTCCTCGAAGATCCCATAGAACTCCGACGCATGGCCGAAGTACGGATGCCGATAGTCGAGCGACGTGATGTGAAAGAACGAGTCGAAGATCGGGTGCGAGGTGTCGAGTCGCACGAGGCGCGCCTGGGGCAGCACCTTCAGCATCTGCGACTCGAAGTTGAACCAGTGCTCGCCGAAGAAGTCGTCGAAGATGAGGAAGCCGCCCTTCTGCAGATACGCGCGCAGTCCGGCCGCCTCGGCATCGGTCAACGTCCAGAAGCCGGGCTCGGAGACGTACGCGATCGGAAAGCGGTGCAGCTCGGGATCGTCGGCCGCGAAGACGTTCCCCCCGTCCATGTACGGCTCCAGCGTGCTCAGCTCCTTCATGATCTTCATCAGATGCCGCTCGGCGCGCGGAAAATCGTGATCCCACTTGAGATCGCCTCGCCATCCGCCGCCGCCCACGGGCTCGAACTTGATGCGCGCGAACGTGAAGCGGCCGTCGTACGGCGTGTTACCGGTAAAGGGCGCTTCTTCGCGGTCGCGCCTGCCACCGCCGCGACGGCGCATCTCCTGCGCATCGATTGTCGCCGTCCCGAGCAGAGTGACGGCGAGCAGGAGGCCGAAAAGCTTCCTCATGGGCGGCCGCCCTCGCGGCGCAGCTCGAGCAGCAGCGTCTGCGCGCGCTCGAAGCTCGGCGCTTCCTCCAAGGCGAGGAGCACTTCGCGGCGCGCGCTGGCGCGGTCACCCGCATCGACGAGCGCACGAGCCAGCTGATATCGCGCCTCGGCACGATCCACCGGATCGAGCGCGACGATCGCCCGCCGCTCGCGAACCGCCTTCTTGTGCTCGCCGATCGCCGAGAGATGCTCGGCGAGCCGCAGGTGCAGCGATGGCTCGTAGGGCGAGATCCAGATCGCCCGCTCGAGCGCGGCCGCGGCGCCGACGCGATCGCCGAGCTGCTCCAGCATGCCGGCGAGCTCGATGTTCGCCTCGTAGTCGGCTTCGTTGAGCAGCGTGTGCGCCTGGAGCTCGGCCGCCGCGCGCCTGAGGTCGCCCGTCGCCTTGTAGGCGGCTGCCAGATACCGGTACGGACTTTCGTCTTCGGCGTACTCGGGAAACAACGCCTTCGCACGCTCGAAGACCGCAATCGCCTCCGCGTGCTGGCCGCGAGCCACCGCGGCGCGCCCCTCCGCGATCAGCGACATGAACTCCCCGCGCGGAGGCCGATCAGCGGCATCGCCGGCGCCGACGCCGAGGGCAGCGAACTGGCGCGCGAAGCGCTTCCGGATGTATGCGTCGAGCTGATTGTCGAGCTGCTGAGCGGAGGCCTTGAGCGTCCGCTGAATGACCGGCCCCGTGCCGTTGGTCCGGTACTCCTTGAGAATGTCGGCCACCGCGCGCGGCCCGAAATTCTCCTCGATCATCTCGATCACCAGCGACGCCTGGTAGTAGGCGAGCGCTGTCTGCTCGGGAAAGGCCGGTCGCGTGAACGCGTCGTTCATGCGGCTCACCGGGGGCATTTGGCCCCGCGCGTACGCGACCAGAAACCCCAACGGCGTGTCGGCGCCCCAGCCCGGGCGCGCTCGCCGCTCTTCGCGCACCGAGATCCCTTCCGAGAGCCAACGCGGAATCCGGTGGTCGGTCATGCCTAACGTGAATGCGTGCGCCAGCTCGTGCCACACCGTCGAGCCCCAGTTGTACTCACCCACCTTGCGGGCCGACGGCGAATGCATCGCGAGCACGCTGCCGAAGCTCACGCCCAAGGCGCCGAGTCCGGGCAGGCCGACAGTGCGCACCGAGAAGTCGCCGTGGCTGCGATAGACCTCGAGGCGAATCGGCGTCGGCGGCTCGTAGCCATAGCGAGCCGCGAGCTTCTCGTAGCCCTCGTCGAGGAGCTCGAGCAGGTACGGAGCGAGCAAGTCGGCTTCGCGGCCGTGGATGATCAGATGAAAGCGTTTGGTGCGCGTCTCCTTGTACTGGCCGAACGTATCGAGCAGGTCGAGCGTATTCTTGATCCAGACGTGGTACGGGTCGCGCGCGAAGGCGCGGTCGAGGTGCACACGTGCCGTGTCGAACTGGCCGATACGGAGCGCGTTCATCCCGAGCGTCCCCTGCGCGAGCGACGAGCTCGAGTCCAGCATCACGGCGCGACGCGCGAAGTCAACGGCCGCCTGGTAGCGCCGATTGCGACTCGCTACCTCGGCGAGCGTCGTGTGCAACACGACGGACTTGGGATCTCGCTCGAGCGCTCGGCGGCTCGCCTCGTCGAAGCCCTTCCGATCGTCGCGCATGTACCGGCTCGCGGCGATGAGCGCGTGCGCGACGGGGCTTCCCGGATCGGTCTCCAATGCGCGTGTGGCCTCTCGCTCGGCGTCGTCGTAGTCCTCGCTGTCGAGCCGCAGTCGCGCGAGCATGAGACGAGCGTCCACGAGCCGCTCGTTCACCGCCAGGCTGCGCTTGACGAGTGAGTCCGCGCCGGGCGCGCCGTCGAAGACCAGGACGCGCGCCATTCCCAGCAGCGCGCGAGGATTCGACGGGTTCTCCTTGAGAATGCCGCCGAACATTTGCCGCGCATCGGGACCGTTGTACTTCTCGAGGAACATCTCCCCCGCCTCGATGCGCGCATCGATGTTCCCCGAGTCGGCGGCGATGGCCGCGTCGTACGCGCGCAGCGCGTCCTTGAAGAGCTGCGGGTCATCCGCGCCCAGGTGGCGACACGCCCGCGCGACGGCGAGGAGCTCGGCGGACGTCAACCGTTCGCCGCGCGTGTTGTAGACATCGATGAACCCGTCGAACACACGCCGGGCACCCGCGCGGTCACCCTGATCGAGTCGCAGCTCGCCGAGGCGGAGCCGGGCCGTTAGGCTGTCGGTCGCCCGCCGCGAGGCGGCGAGCGTGTACGCGCTCTCGGCTGGCGCGAGGCGGCCGCGCGTTCGCAGGACGTCGCCGAGCGGAACGAGAACGTTCTCGCCCCGAGGCTGAGCCGTGTATCGCCGAGCGGCGGCTTCCGCGTCGTCGTACCGCCCGCGCTCCGCCAGCGCTCGCACGTGACTGCGCCGCGCGGCGACCGCGATCGATGCGTCGCTCGATCCGGCGAGGTCGGCGAAGGTGGTCCCCGCGCTGTCGTAGGCTCCGCGCCGCAGCTGTGCTTGTGCCTGAGCGAGGCGGGCCGCGTCATCCTGAGGTGCCGCGGCACAGGCGACGAGTGCCATCGCCATGAGCTGAGTCAACCCGGAGCGGAGCGTCACGGCGTCCTGCCTTCGCGAATCGCCTGGCTCACCTGCGCCAGCTCGACGAGCAACCGCTCCAGCTCCCGTTCGTACGCGTCGGCGGCCATCGAGTCCTTACGTCGCCGGAGGGAATCGATCTGCGTCTCCAGCCGCGTGCGCCTGGTGACGAGCTCGCTCGCGGCGGGACCATTCGCGGCGACGGCGGCAGCGGCGCGCTCACCACCGACGATGAACCGGCGTGCGAGCGAGCCATCGCCCGCTCGCGGATCGGGCTCGGGCGAGCCGCGCTTGTCCCCGTCATCATCGAGCAGAGCGTGTTCGGTGGGAAGCCGGTTGTCCGTCTCGTAGGCGCGCGCCACTTCGCGTTTCGCGTAGGTGAACGCCTCGAGGAGCGAGATGCGCTCGTCCTTGTCGGTATCGGCGCCCGGCGTGGTGAACGCGGCGACGAAGTAGCGTGGAAAGAGGGTCTCGTTCCGCTCATACGATGTCTTCGTCGCGGTAATGACGACGCGATTCTTCCCCGAGAGCACGGGGAGAAAATCACCGCTCGCGCTGGCGGCGTTGACGATCGCAACCTGCATCGAGCGCAACGGCGCGAGCATGACACTCATCTCGGCCGCGGTGAGATCGGGACCAGGCAGGTTGAACCGCGAGTCCGCGCCCGCGTGGCTCCCGTGTCCAATGAGGATGAGCACCACGCGCTCTCCCGCGCGCGCCCGGGCGGTCACCTGCGCGATCGTCTGCGTCAGCTGCGCCTTGCTCGACTTCCCATCGATGCGCTTCGCATCCCGCGCCGGGTCCTCGGCGAGATACGTCACGTCGTCATCCGCCACCCCATGCTTCGTCACCAGAGCGTCGACGAGCGCCGACGCCGTGGCATGGAACGACGCAGCGTACTTGCTCTCCCCACTCGCCCCCGTGACGATGATGACATGCGTCCGCGCGCGAAGTGCTCCCCCTGCGAGGAGCAGCCCGCAAACAGCAATCCGAATTCCGTATTCCGCTTTCAAGCAAGCCCCCGCCGGCGCCGCAGCAGCCACTCCGCCGCGATCAACCCCATCAGGGCGACGAACAGGACAGGCATGTCCCACAGCTCGAGCTGCTCGGTGACCGTCGTGCCGCTGCTCGTGTACACCATGTCGCGCGCCAGCGCTTCTGCCGTCTCGGGCGTGTAGTAGCGTCCGCCGGTCTCCTGCGCGACACGCTGGAGTAGCGCCGGCCGCTGCGCAGCTCCGAACATCTCCTGCTGGATGTCCTGCGCGATGACGTAATCCTCACTGCCGACGATCACACTGTCGCCGACACGAGCGCTCACCCGCACGCGGTACAGACCCGGTTCGCTCGCGGCGAAGGT
>DASRHU010000229.1:0-14904 GCA_035650335.1 Gemmatimonadaceae bacterium
TAGTGGAGCGTATCCCCCGGCGGAAACCGATACGCCGGCCTGTCCTGGGCGCGCGCCGGGACGGCAGCGAGGAGCGCGGCGAGCACGACGATTCTCATGGGACGAGGATTATCGCGCCGGGGGCGAGGTGCGGCTAGAGTACTGGGTTGTGTCGCGCAACGAGCCGACCGGCAACTGCATTAACCACAGAGAGCACAGAGAGCACAGAGGACAACTATGGAGGACGGTAACCGTGGAGCTTTTGTCAAAAGCTCCTTGCCGTTCGAAGTTCTCTGTGGCCGTTCTCTGTGTTCTCTGTGCTCTCTGTGGTTAATGCAGTTGCCGTTCGGGCTCGTTGCGCAAACACAACCCGAGCACCCGATCACGAACCAGCACTCCGGAAGATGCCATCGACGAAGCCCCTCTCCGACAGAATCACCCTCGTCGCCGGCGCCACTCGCGGCGCCGGGCGCGGGATCGCCATCGAGCTTGGCGCGGCCGGCGCCACGGTCTACGTCACCGGCCGCACGACACGTGAGCGCCGATCGGAATACGATCGACCCGAGACGATCGAGGAGACCGCCGAGCTCGTCACCAAAGCCGGCGGAACTGGCATCGCCGTTCCCACCGATCATCTCGAGCCTTCCGAGGTCGAGTCACTCGTCAGGCGTATCGAGCGTGACCACGGACGGCTCGACGTTCTCGTCAACGACGTCTGGGGTGGGGAAAACCTCATCCTCTGGGACACCCCTATCTGGAAACACCCGCTCGACAAGGGATTTCGGATGCTGCGGCTCGCGATCGACACGCATCTCATCACCAGTCATTACGCGATGCCGCTGCTGATCGCTCGTCCGGGCGGGCTCCTCATCGAGATGACGGACGGCACCTGGGAGTACAACTCCACGCGCTATCGCAACAACGCCTTCTACGACCTGGCGAAGACGACCATCAACCGTCTCGGATGGGTGATGGCACAGGAGCTAGCTCCGCATGGGGCGACGGCGGTGTCACTGACTCCCGGATGGCTCCGCTCCGAGATGATGCTCGGTCACTTCAAGGTGACGGAGGAGAACTGGCGCGACGGCACCAGGTTTCAGCCGCACTTCGTGATCTCCGAGTCCCCACGCTTCGTGGGGCGCGCGGTCGCGGCGCTCGCCGCCGATGACGAGAGAGCGCGATGGAACGGGCAGTCGCTTTCCAGCGGGCAGCTCGCGAAGGTCTACGGATTCACCGACCTCGATGGCTCACGCCCCGACGCGTGGCGGTATCTCGTCGAGGTGCAGGAGCCCGGCAAGCCGGCGGATGCGACCGGCTATCGTTAGGGTTGCTGGATCACCCTCGCAGCATGAAGGACACCGGCAGCTCGACCCGTTGATGCACCTTGCATCCTCCGACCTCGGCAGGCTCGAACTCGGCGTCGCCGACGTAGGCGATGGCCGCGACCAGGAACGCGGAGTAATAAGCCTCGAGCTGGCGATCGAGGTTCGCTGGATGCTGCAGCTCGCGAATCGTGGCGCGGTCAGCCCGCCCCGCGGTATCCACGACGAACTGCAGGCGGACGTTCCCCTCCGCCAACGCCCTCCGCGCGAGCTCCGGATACCTCGGCTGACGCTTCATCAGGTCCACCGCCGGCTTTTCCCACGGGACGTTGAGCGAGAAGAGGGGAAAGGCCATCCGAACCTTCAGCGAATCGACGCCCCCAGCTTTCCGCGGCTGCGGCCATCGGTAGCTCATGGTGAACGTGATGGAGTCGGCCTCGATATCATCGGGGAGAAAGACGAGCTCCCCATCCGCGCGCAGCCCCGCCAATGCGCGGAGCAGAAGGCTGTCGCCGGACTCGAGATATGGCTGATCCGGCGGCTTCCCCTCAGTCCACGTGAAACGCCCGTCGCGATGCACGGTGACTCTGGCGTAGCTCCCCAGTTTGCGCCACGTAATAGCCGAATCGGCGATCGGTAACGCGGCTTCACCCGTCCCGACCATGGACCGCAGCCGGGTGGCCGTTTCCTGCGTCAAGAGATCCGCGGTCGGGTGGATCATACTCGCCTGCGAGCCGACGCTTGCTTCCAGAACCACCGGAACACGCGTGAAGACGTTGGCGGGGAGACTGTCGAGGCAGCCGTTCGCCCGCGGCGCCGGCTGCGCGACGGCGAGGGAGGTGGCACACGCGGCGACCGCGAGGCACGCGGCGGTACGGTGAACATGCGGTGTCACGAAGCCAGTTATGCATGAATCGCGGGGCCTCCGCAAGCGAGTGCCGATCCAACGTCGACGTCCGCTTCGGGGGCAGCGGAATTGAATGTCCGGTCGAGGTCCCTTGGCACGTCGATAGGTGAAGCCCGGCAGGCTCGAGCCGGAGTCCTGGCCGGTTGAAGGCACTGCAACAGGGAGACACCGATGAGTGATTTCGTCTTTCTCTTCCGCTCGACGCCGGAAGAGAACCGCGCGGCAATGGGGACCCTGCAGCAGGCGCAGCGAAGCATGGAAGCGTTCATGAAATGGCTCAGCGGGCTGGAAACCAGAGGCCACCTGAAGGACCGCGGCCTTCCGCTCGAGCCCACGGGGAAGGTCGTCCGCGGCGCGAAGAAGCTCGTCACCGATGGGCCCTACGCCGAGGCGAAGGACATCGTCCTCGGCTTCATCATCATCACGGCGCGCGATCTCGATGAAGCGACGGAGCTCTCCAAGAGCTGTCCCATCGTCGAAGGAGGCGCGGTCGTGGAAATTCGCCCCGTCCTTGCGACGGCCTAACGAGCGAGGACACCATGCCCAGACTGATGGCATTCGACAACGTGACGCTCGACGGACGCTTCGCCGGCCCCAACGGGGATCTCGGCTGGGCCCACAAGGACGATCCGGAGTGGAAAGCGTTCGTCGACTCCAACGCCAGTGGTGACGGCCGCCTCGTCTTCGGCAGAGTCACCTACCAAATGATGGCGAGCTACTGGCCCACTCCGCTGGCGCACCAGACGAGCCCGGTGGTCGCCGAGCGGATGAGCGCGATGCCGAAGATCGTCTTCTCGCGGACGCTGAGCCACACGACGTGGGAGAACACGACGCTGATCAACGACGACCTGCTGTCCGCGGTCCGCCGACTCAAGCGTGAGCCCGGGGAAGACATGGCGATCCTCGGCAGCGGGAGCATCGTGTCCCAGCTGACGGCGGCCCGGCTGATCGACGAATACCAGATCGTCATCAACCCGCTCGTCATTGGGGAAGGGAAGGCGCTCTTCGAGGGGGTGAAAGATCCGGTGCCTCTGAGGCTGACGAAGACCCGCCCGTTCGAGAACGGCAACGTGCTGCTCTGCTACGCTCCGGCCTGAGGTGTTCCTCGTGAGGCGCTCGGCGTGGAGCTGAACGAGTACCTGTTCCGCCGTGAGTCGGGGCGCATGGTAGCCGCACTCACGCGCATCTTCGGTGTCCACAACCTCGCGCTCGCGGAAGACGTCGTCCAGGACGCCTTCTGTCGAGCGCTCGAGGCGTGGAAGATGCGCGGCGTTCCCGAGAACCCATCCGCGTGGCTGATGACGGCCGCGAAGAACCGGGCGCTCGATGTCATCCGGCGCGAGCGCACGGCGCGAACGTTCGCACCCGAGCTGAGCCGAACGATCGACACCGAGGGGATCATCGACCCCCTGATCGATGATGCCTTCGCCGCGCATTCCATCCGGGACGAACAGCTGCGGATGATGTTCTCCTGCTGTCATCCACGCCTGCCCGAGGAAGTGCAGGTCGCGCTCATCCTCAACATCCTCTGTGGCTTCGGCGCGCAGGAGATCGCCGCCGCGTTCCTCGCTGGCCGGGCGGCGATCGAGAAGCGCATCACCCGCGGGAAGAAGACGCTGGCCCGCGCGAAGCGCCTGTTCGACCTCGACGACGCGGAATTCGCGTCGAGGCTCTCGGGCGTGCAACGCGCGCTCTACCTCCTCTTCAACGAGGGATATCACGGCGCGTCAGCCGAGGCGGCGGTCCGCGCGGAGCTCTGTCGTGAGGCGCTGCGGCTGACGTCGCTGCTGATCGACTATCGTCCGGCCGCGACCCCGTCCACCTTCGCGCTCGCCTCGCTCATGTGCCTGCACGCGGCTCGCCTTCCCGCGCGCGTCGATGCTGCGGGCGATCTCAGCCCATTGCACGAGCAGGACCGAACGCGGTGGGACAAAGGTCTCCTCGCGGAGGGGCTCGCGCTGCTGGAACGATCGGCCAGCGGAACGGAGCTCACCTCGTACCACATCGAGGCGGCGATCGCGGCCGAGCATGCGCGCGCGGCGAGTCTCGAGGAGACGGCCTGGGACGTCATCGTCCCGCTCTACGATCGCCTAATGCGAGTTGCTCCGTCGCCCGTTGTCGCGCTCAACCGCGCCATCGCGATTGCCGAGCGTGATGGGGCAGAGCGAGGTTTGGCGGAGCTGAAGGCCATCGAGGATCGCGAGCGTCTCGCCAGCTACCCGTTCTATGCGGCGGCCGTCGGCGAGCTGGAGCTTCGGCTGGGCAACCGCGATGCGGCGCGAAAGAGCTTCCAGGCGGCGCTCGCCCTCGCCAGGAATCCGGCCGAGCGGCGTTTCCTCGAGCAGCGGATCGGCGCCTGCGCCTAACCTTTCTGTCTAATCGGCCGCAGATGAACGCAGAATACGCAGATCTCCCTCGACGCGTGGCAAGCCTTCACGCGAAAGTGAAGCTCACAAAGGCTTGTGAACGGCTACGCGCGGTCAATCCCGTCACACCTTCGCGGCGAGGTACATGAAGCGTGACAGCCGACGCTCGGCCGAGAGACGGTGGACCGCGTCGAGAAAGTCCTGGACGCTGGTGAAGGCCTCCTCGCCCTCGAGCGGGACCAGCGCAGAGCGTCGCTTCTCGCGCGCATCCCGCCATCGCCTCGAGACCGATGTCACGGCGTCGGTGACGTCGCGAACCTCCTGGACGACGAAGCCGGCTTCGGTGAGCGCGCGCTCGTCATACCCGGCGGGGACGAAGAGAAAGAACCCGATCGAGCTGCGCGCCCGTATCTCCTCGTTGGTCAGCTCACCAGTGACGACAATCGGGTCGGTGAAGAGGACACGACCCTCCGGTCGCAGCACGCGGTGCCAATCGCGGAGCACCCCGGCACGATCGGGGAGATGATTGATGGAGTCGTTGCAGAAGACAGCGTCGAACGACGCGTCGGCGAAGGGGAGGCGACGTCCGGCATCGACGACGCGGAACGACACCTGAGCGGAAAGCCCCAACTCCTGCGCCCTGCGCTCGGCCGCCGCGATGCCATGCGGGTTGATGTCGACGCCGATGCACTGCGCGCCCGTCTCCTGCGCCATCCGACAGGTGATGCCGCCGGAGCCGCAAGCGACCTCCAGTGCATTCTTCCCGGGTGCGAGGTCGAGAACGTCGAAGAAGCCTCGGGCCTCGGCGAGGGTGATCCAGCTCGCCTGTCCGAGATCCTCGTCGTACGTCTCGAGGCGCACCGCCACCTGCGCATCGGCGGCAATGTGACCGTAATGGTCGTCGTAGAGATCCGCCTTCGCGGCGACCGTTGCCATCGTTTATCGCGGCTCTCGGGTCGCGCCGAGCGGCGCCCGTGTGGTTCCGCGATCCGGGCTCCTCGTGTTGACGAAGCCGGTCATCTCGTCCTCGCAGAGGTAGCCCACGAGCTGCACGCTCACCGCCGGGGTCCCTGGACGCCGCACGGCCACGGGCTCGATGACGTCCGCGACGAGACTATCGGCCGAGGCGAAGATCACACGCGTGTGGTATCGCGTAGTGTCGTTCATGAACGTGATCGTGCCCGCGCTGTCGGCGCCCTGCACCCACGTCCAGGTGACGGCCAGGCCAAATGACCCCTGCCACGTGCCGGCATAGGACTGGAGCGGGCGCCGGAGCGATGGGTCGAGGCAGCTCTGGCGCACACCGCGATATCCCTGCGGCGGCGGCCACCGTGGCGAAGCGAGCTGATCCTTCCAGCGAAGCCACTCGTCCGACAGCTCGCGCACCTTCTCCGGGTGGGCGGAGGCGAGGTTGCTCTTCTCCCCGATGTCGGTGCTGAGATTGAACAGCTCCGTTCCCTCGAGCGTCGCCTTCGCCGGATCATCCGTCGCGCCCCCTGCATCCGATTTCACGAGCTTCCAGTCCCCCTTTCGGATGGCCATGTGGCCGCCGAGTCGCCAGTACAGCGCCTCGTGAGGCGCACCGCTGGCCTGTGCGGTGAGGAAGGGAAGGAGGTTCACGCCGTCCAGTCTCCACTCGGGTTTCACCGCGATACCGGCGGCCGCAAGCGCCGTCGGCAGCACGTCGAGCTGAATGATCGGACGGGAATCCGTGGCGCCCGCCGGCAGCCTTCCCGTCCAGCGAATGATGAAGGGGACGCGGATGCCGCCCTCGAAAGTGTGAGCTTTCTGCCCGCGGAGCGGTCCGTTGCTCGATCCATTGGCCCCCTGGAGTGCCACCGGGCCGCCGTTATCGCTGAAAAAGAAGACCAGGGTCGTCTCATCGAGACCGTTGTCACGCAGCGCCGCGAGCGTGCTGCCGATGCCGTCATCCATGGCAACGAGCATTGCCGCGTACGTCCGGCGTCGCTCGTCGGCGATCCGCGAAACGCGCGCGAGGTACTTCTCGGGAGCCTGGAGCGGCGTGTGGACGGCGTTGAAGGCGAGGTAGAGGAAGAACGGGCGTGCCTTGTTTCGCTCGATGAACTCCACCGCGCGTGCGGCGAGCGTATCGGTGAGATAGGAGATGGACGTCGCGGGCTCGCCGCCGTCGTAGATCGGATTCGAGCGCGGGCCAACGCCGGTGTACGAGTGCGCGCCACCGAGAAATCCAAAGAACTCGTCGAACCCGCGCCGAAGGGGGGAATACCGGGGGGCCGTACCCAGGTGCCATTTCCCGATGAGCGCGGTGCGGTAGCCGGCCGCGTTGAGGTAGTCGGCCATCGTGCGCTCCTCCAGCGGTAAGCCCGCCTCCCGATGGGCCATGCTGAGTCCGATGTTGAACTCGTGGCCGAACCGCTGCGGGTAGCGCCCAGTCATCAGTCCGGCTCGCGTCGGTCCGCAGTACGGCCCACTCACGTACGCGTCGGTGAAGCGAATGCCGCCTGCCGCGAGCGCGTCGATGTTCGGCGTCGGGATGTCCTTGCTCCCGTGCACGCCGATGTCGGCGTACCCCATGTCGTCGGCGACGATCACGACAATGTTCGGCGCACGCGTTTGCGTGCGCGCTCCGGAGGCGGTCGCGAGCAGCATAACGAGTGCGGCGACTGCGCATGCGGCGATTCTCATGAATCCTCCGTGCGGTCGGGCGGCTTCTTCCACGGCCCGAAGCTCAGCCCCTCTATATGGCCGGGCCCCAGCCAGGCGCGTACCCCCGCCGCCAGTATTTCATCGCCGCGTCATCGCCGACGATGCGTCTCGAGCTGGCGTCTATCCGCAGCTTGTGTCCCGTGTATTGCGCGATGTTCCCGAGGTGACACATGAGGAGGGTCTTGCCCACCTCGGCGACCGGCGAGCGCAGTGCTTCGCCGGTGCGCACGGCGGCGGCGAAGTTCTCGACGTGTCGGGTGGTGTGCGCATCGCTGCCGGTGACGTTGAGCCCATCGGCAAGCTCCGCCTCGCGCCCCTCACGAATGACGGTCCCCTTCAAGTCGTAATGCACGTATCCATCGCGATCGAGCACGACCGAGCCGGTGGTTCCGAGAACCTGCACCCCACGGGTTCGGCCGAGCGTCTGCACGCCGTTGCAGCTCTGTCCGTGCCAGACGATGGATCGCCCACCGTCGAACTCGAAGACGACCTCCTGCGTGTCGGTGAACTCCCAATCGTCCTCGAAGTGGAAGCGCCCGCCCACGGAGCTCACACGCGTCGGCGTGTCGACGCCCAGCGCCCAACGCGCGACGTCGATCTCGTGCGTGCCGTTGTTGCAGATCTCGCCCGTTCCCCAGCGACGGAACCAGTGCCAGTTGTAGTGAATGACGTTGTCGCGATACGGGGCCCGCGGTGCCGGGCCCTGCCACAGCTCGTAGTCGAGGTGCGACGGCACCGGCGCCGGCTTCCCGCGCCCGATGCTCGCTCGAGTGTTCGCGTACCATGCACGAGCGAAGTACGGGCGACCGATCAGCCCCTCGCGGATCGCCTGCATGACCTCGATCGATCGAGGCGCTGACCGCTGCTGATTTCCAATCTGCACCTGCTTGCCGTACCTCTTCTGCGCGGCGACGAGCAGCTCCACCTCGCGCGGATTGTGGCTCGCCGGCTTTTCGACGTACACGTGTTTGCCCGCCTGGAGCGCGAGAATCGCGGCCGGCGTGTGCCAGTGATCGGGCGCGGCGATCACGAGCGCGTCCACATCCTTGTCGTCGAGTGCACGGCGGAAATCGGCGATCGGCCTCGGTGCCTTGCCGGTGCGCGGCTGCAGCTCGCCCTGCGCCTTCGCGAGGACGTTCGCGTCCACGTCGCAGAGGTAGGCGACCTCGGTGCTGCTCGAGGCCAGGAAGTTGCGCGCGAGCACCGTCCCGCGACCATTGAGGCCCATGACGGCGACGACGACCCGCTCGTTAGGTTGGCCCCTGAAGGGCACTCTCGACATGGCGAAGCCGAGGCCGGCGAGCGATGTCTCCTTGAGGAAATCCCGTCGATCGATGGTCATGGCGCCCTCGGCTCGCGAATCCTGATGTTCCGGAAATGGACTTCATCACCGTGATCCTGGAGGACGATGTGCCCGCGTCGCCGCTCGGCGAATCCCGGAATCGGCTTGTACTTGCTCTTCGCCAGCAGTGAATCGAGACGTGGAGTGCCAAGATCGAACTCGACGATCTTCGCTCCGTTGAGCCAGTGCTCGCCGTGGCTGCCCCGCAGCACGATCCGCGCGCTGTTCCACTCACCGACCGGACGCAGCCGCTTGGCCGCGCCCGGCGCGAGAATGTCGTAGAGCGAGCCCGCCCGGTGGCTGTCGATCTGGTTGTCGGGGTGGCGTTCGTCATCGAGCACCTGATACTCGAAGCCGAGGGCGGCGTGATTCGACGCATGCTTCAGCGACAGCTCCTCGGAGACGTTGTACTTCACGCCGCTGTTCGCGCCCGGCATCACGCGCCACTCGAGCGCGAGCTCGAAGTCGCCAAAGGAATCGACCGTCATCAGGTCGCCGCCGCTCACCGGCTGCCCGTCCGCCTGTCGCTGCACCTTGGCGGTCGGAACCTTGACGATCGCCCCATCGACGACGCGCCAGTGCGCGGTCGGGACGGTGTCGTAGCCGAGTCCGCGCCAGCCCGTGAGTGAGGTGCCGTCGAAGAGCAGACGCCACCCCTCCGCGCGCTCGGCCGCGGAAAGCCCGTTCGGGTTCTGTGCCGCGGCGACTCCGGAAAGCACGAGGAGCATTGCCGCGATGCCGAGTCGCCGAAAGCGGGGCATCCGCGTGAGCGTCATGGGCGGATTCTAGCGCGGCGGCGGGTGGATCGCGAGCGCCGTCATTGCGGGGCTACGAGCACGCCCTTTCTCGAATACGTGCGATCCTCGACCTGTGACACCAGAAACTCGGCGACGTCGGCGCGCGCGATACTCGGCACGCCCCGCAGCGTGAGGCGCTCTCCCACCTGGTAGCGCCCCGTCGCGGGCTTGTTGGTCAGCGCTGGTGGGTACACGATCGTCCAATCGAGGTTGCTGCGGGGCACGTGCCCCTCGCCGATCTCCTTGTCGGCGTAAATCCCGCGCAGAAGGGTCCGCGAAAACAGGCGCGGAATGGCCGGCACGTCACGGTAGGTGATGCCTACGCCGTACCCGGACATGAGAATGAGCCGCCGTACCCCCGCGCTCTCCATTTCGCGCACGAGCACAGGCATCGCCCGGGCGAAGAGATTCTCGGAGCGAAAGGAGTTACCGCGACCGAGCGTGCTGATCACGACATCCTGGCTCCGGATCGCGGCGGCGAGCGCGTCACCATCCTCCGGGATGCGGGCGGTGACGACGCGCAGGCCGGCCGACGACAGTGTCAGGCGTTGCGGATCGCGAACGTGCGCAGTGACGTCGTAGCCCTTCGCCAACGCATATGTCACGACGTGATGTCCGGTGCGTCCACTGGCGCCGAGCACGAGCACTCTCGTCGAAGGCACCGGTGCCTCAGCCCCACTTCAAATCGTGCTTCGAGATCGGCAGTGACCGGATCCGCTTCCCCGTCGCCGCGAAGATCGCGTTGCACAGCGCTGGCGGGGCAGGCGGAAGCGCCGGCTCGCCAATGCCCGTCGGCGGAAAGTCCGTCGTCCTCCAATGCACCTCGATCTCCGGCGGCGCCTCCCGCATGCGCAGCAGTCGATAATTGTGGAAGTTGCTCTGCGCGACGCGTCCCTTGTCGATCGTGATCTCCTGATAGAGCGCCTCGCTGAGGCCGTCGATCACCGATCCCTGAACCTGGTGCTCGGCGTTGCGCGGATTGATGATCTGGCTGCCGACGTCGCCGGCGACCCAGACCTTGTCCACCTTCACCGCTCCCCGGCGACTGACGGTCGCCTGAACGACCTCGGCGAAGTAGCCGCGATGGCTCCAGTAGAACGCGACGCCCAGCCCCGTTCCCTTCGGCAATGACTTCGAGCGCCGCGCCCAATCGGACTTCTCGGCCACCAGCTGCACGACGCCGAGCATGCGGTCGCCGCGGTACATCTGGGGTGTCCGTTCACCGATTTCCGGCAGTGACAGCAGCTCGATGCGGAACTGCATCGGGTCCTTGCCCGCCGCGTGGGCGAGCTCGTCGATGAACGACTGGTAGGCGAAGGCGATCCCGTTGCTGCCGGGCGCGCGCAGCCATCCGGTGGGCACACCGAGCGGCATGTAGGAGGCGCCGAGCGAGAAGTTCGGGAGGAAGCGAGCGGGGAACTCGAGCTGCGGGATGTCCGCCGCGCGCACGCCACGCTCGACGGTCTGGCCTTCCTGCGTGACCTTCTCGCCGAAGCTGATGAAATGCGACTTCATCGCCACCAGCTTCCCGGATGCGTCGAGACCGGCGGTGAGGTGGTGCCAGCCCGCGGGTCGATAGAAGTCGTGCTGGAGGTCGTCCTCGCGCGTCCAGAGGAGCTTGACCGGGACCCCCGCCGCCTGACGAGCGATCCACGCCGCCTCGACGAGATAGTCGTTCAGGAGCCGGCGGCCGAACCCGCCGCCGCCGCGCAGCATGTGGATCGTGATGTCGGTTTCGGGGATCCCGAGCGTGCGCGACACCAGCTCCCGGCCGCTCGCGGGAGTCTGCGACTGCGTCCACATCTCGAGCTTCCCGTCGGCGAATCGCGCCGTGGTGTTCATCGGCTCGAGCGCGGCGTGTGCCAGGAACGGATAGTAGTACTGCGCCGTCACCGTCTTCGCGGCCGACTTCAGGGCGGCGTCGGCGTCGCCGTCGGTGCGAAGAACGCGCGTCGGCGGTTGCTTCGCCAGCTGGGCGGCGCGCGCGGCGAACGATGCGTTGCTCTGCTGAGCGGTGGCGCCCTCGTCCCAGGTGACCTTGAGCTTCCCTCGCGCGGAGTTGGCCGCCCACCAGCTGTCGGCAATGATCGCGACGCCCGCCATGAGACCTTCGAGCGCGGGTTGTCCCTCGACGACGAACGCCTGCTTCACGCCGGGGAGGCGCTTGATCTCATCGAGGTTCACCCTCACCACCTTCCCGCCGAACACCGGGCACTTCTGAAAGACCGCGTACTGCATTCCCGGCAGGGTAAAGTCGATGGCGAAGATCGGCTTCCCCGTGACGATCGCGTGATTCTCCACCCCGATCTGGCTGGTGCCGATGATCCTGAAATCCTTCGGATCCTTGAGCTGCACCGACTCGAGCGCGGGGGCGGGAATGGTCGCCGCCTTGTCGAGCAGCTCGCCGTATCTCAGCGACCGGCCGCTCGCGCGATGGTGCACGACCCCCTCGTGCGTCTCGAGCTCCGATTCCGGCACGCTCCACGTCTGCGCCGCCGCGGCGACGAGCATGGTCCGCGCGGCCGCGCCGACGCGACGCATCGGAATCCAGTTGTTAGGCGTCGCGGTGCTGCCGCCCGCGCTCTGGCGCTCGTACTTCGTCGTGTCGAGATCGGCCTGCTCCACGCGGACGTTCTTCCAGTCGACATCGAGCTCGTCGGCGATGAGCATCGGGAGCATCGTCTTCACGCCCTGCCCGATCTCGGGATTCTTCGCGATGATCGTGACGATGCCGTCCGGCGTCATGCGGATGAACGCGTTCGGAACGAAGTCGGCCGCGGCCGGACCGGCAAACGCCGACAGAGCGGTGGCCGTCTCCACGTAGCTGGCGAAGAGGAGTCCGCCGCCGACGATCGAGGTCACCTTCAGGAAGTCGCGGCGCGTCGTTGTCGTTGTCATGGTCACGTCCCCCTCTACTCGCGGGAGCCGTTGGAGCCGGCCTCGGTCGTGGTCGTGCCGGCGGCGGCGTGAATCGCCTGACGAATGCGGGTGTAGGTCGCGCACCGGCAAATGTTGCCGCTCATCGCGGTGTCGATGTCGGCGTCGGTCGGCCTCGGATTCTTTTTCAGCAGAGCGGCGGCAGACATGAGCTGTCCGGCCTGGCAGTACCCGCACTGGGGAACGTCGAGCTCCTCCCACGCGCGCTGCAGGGGATGCGACCCATCCGGCGAAAGCCCCTCGATCGTCATCACGTCGGCGCCGGCGACGCTCGCGATCGGCCGAACGCACGATCGCTCGGGGAGTCCGTTGATGTGGACGGTGCATGCACCGCACTGCGCGGCGCCGCAGCCGAACTTCGTGCCCTTGAGCTCCAGGACATCGCGCAGAACCCAGAGCAGCGGCATGTCGGACGGGACGTCAACGGTTCGCGATTGGCCGTTGACCTTGAACGTGACGGTCATGGTCCCTCCCCAGCGCCTTGGCGCCTCGTGTCTGCCCTCACCATAGGCTGAGGCGCGTCGGGCTTCAAGACATCGAGTAGCGCGCCCCAGCTGTCGCGCCGTTTGCCCCTCCCCCACACCAGCTCGAACGTTGCCCGCGACGCTCGCGGGTGCTCCAGCGCTTCGACGAAACACTCAGCGGCGTCAGCGCGGGCGATCCGGCCCCACGGTGTGAGCGCCAGGTTGCCCTGGGAGATTCGAACCGCCCGGTGCCCACCAGGGTCATTCACCAGAATCCCGAGGCGGATGATCGTGTAGTCGATGCCGCTGCGGCGAATCTCGTCCTCGACCACGCGTCGCCAGCGCAACGTGTTCCCCTTGATGCGATTGAGCAGCCACGCCGACCACGAGCCACGGTTGATGCCTATCGAGTTCAGATAGAGGAAGCGTCCTCGAAATCCCGCCTGGCGCGCAGCCGCGAGCGTATTCAGCGGCCCCTGGTAATCAGTGAGCTTGACGATGGGCTCGCGCGCCAGTGTTCCGCTGCGAACGCCGGCCGTGAAGATGATGTGATCGACACCCTGCATCGCCGGCGGGAGCGTTGTCGGATCGGTGATGTCTCCCCGGACGATCTCCACCGACGCATCGAGCCTGTCCCTGACGCTGGCGGGATCGCGGGCGAGAACCCGCACCCGGTACCCGCGTGCGACCAGGCGTTGGGCGATCAGGAACCCGGTGCCACGCGTGCCCCCGATGACCAGGACGCGCGCGGTCACGCACTCGCCATCGCGAACGGCCAGCGCTGCGTTCTCCACGACCAGAGGAGAAAGGCGAGACAGCCCAGCGCCAGCACGCCCACGCCGAAGAGGATGACGCGCGGGGACGTCGTCGCGAACAGGAAGATCCAGCCAAGGAGCGCGATCAGCGCGGGAAGCGGATACAGCCACATGCGGTACGGTCTCGCCATGTCCGGCGCTCGGCGCCGCAACAGCATGAGGCCCACCACCTGCCCCATGAACTGCACCAGAATCCGCGTGACGATCAACGCGTCGATCACCGTGCCCAGCGAGAAGAAACCGGCCACGATCGAGATCGCTCCGAGGACAAGCAGCGAGATGTAGGGGAAGTCCTTCGTGGGATGAAGCCGGCCAAACGCGCGGAAGAAGTAGCCGCTGGTCGCCGCGGCAAAGGGGATGCGCGAGTACCCGAGAAGCAGGGCGAACACCGATCCGAACGCCGTCCAGAGAATCAGCAGCGTGAAGAAGGTCGCTACGCCCTCGCCGTAGATGCGCTGCATGAAGATCGAGACGATGAAGCCGGATTCCGGGTGCTCGGCCGCTGGCACGAAGTCCCGCCACGGGATCACGCCGATCAGTGACAGATTGATGCCGATGTAGATGGCGGCGACGGCGACGACGCTGATCAGGATCGAGCGCGGGATCACACGTCCCGGGTCGCGCACCTCGTCACCGATGTAGCAGACGTCGTAGTATCCGAGGTAGTCGTAGATCCCAATCCGCGCCGCCGCGCCGAGGCCGAGGAAGAACCCTAACGAGAAATCGAAGGCGCCCGGCGGGAAGTCGAAGGCGATTCCCGGATCGAAGTGCACGGCGCCGGTGATGATGACGGCGAGCACGGTGACGAGCGTGCCGACCCACAGGGAGACGGTGATCTTCGCGATCGAGTGGATGCGCCGGTACAGCAGCGCGATGTTGATCAGTCCCACCACGATCACCAGCGCGATCACGCCGGAGCGGGTGAGCCCCTTCCAGATGTAGCCCGCGTACGAGGCGAATCCGATGTATCCCGAGGCGATTTCCAGCGGACCGCTGAGGATGAACTGCCAGACGAACAGGAACGCCATCAACCGGCCGAATCGCTCTCGTCCGAACGCCTCCCGGAGATAGTTGAACGATCCGCCGGAGCCGGGCATCGCCGCGCCGAGCTCGCTCCACACCATCCCGTCGCAGATCACGATCACGACCGCGACGACCCAGCCGAGGAGCGCCTGGGGCCCACCGAGCGCCGACATGAGTAGCGGGATCGTGATGAACGGTCCGGCGCCGAGCATGTTGGTCATGTTCAGCGCTGTCGCGGGCAGCAGGCCGAAGCGGCGGGGAAGT
>DASRHU010000230.1:0-4679 GCA_035650335.1 Gemmatimonadaceae bacterium
GTACACCGATTCCCACACATCCCATTGATCGCCCGAGCGGCTGTGCGTGCCGAGCGCGAGCTCACGGTGGTTCGTCTGCTCGAGCGTCGTCGAGATGTGGCCGAGGTAGTTGCGTTGACCGGGGCGTGGAACGCGCTTGAACGGGCCGTCGCGATAGTACGCGTTCGTGTCGGAATAGATGTTGACGACGGTGTACGCACGGAAATCGATTGGATCGGGACACGCGACCCACGCGCCGTTGTATTCGTCGGGGTAGAACATCTGCACCGCCATCGCTTCCCATCCGCCGGTCGAGCCGCCGAAGGTGAAGCGCGCCCATCCTTGTCCGATGCCGCGGAAGCGCCGCTCGATCTCGGGGATCAGCTCGTACTGGATCGCGTCGCCGTACGGGCCATTGTTCGCGGAGTTCACCGCGTACGAGTCGTCGTAGTACGGCGTGGCGTGCTGGATCTCGATGAGCAGCGCGCGCGGGAATCCTTTCCCCGTCCAGTCCTTGTAGAACTGCCACGCGTGCTCCTGCTGGATGCGATTGTAGCCCTGCAGGTTGAAGCGCGCGCTGTAGTCCGGCTTGAGCGTGGTGTCGGGGGGCGTCTCGCGCCAGCCGCCCAGTTCGGACGGAAAGTGACCGTGGTTCACCATGAGCGGGTAGCGCGCGTCCGGGTGCTCGTCGAATCCCCACGGCAGAAGGACCCAGGCGGCGAGATGCATGTCGCGTCCCCAGAACTTCGAAAGCCGCTCGCTCCGGATTCTCACGTATTTGACGTACTTCGTCTCCTGCTTCGTGAAGTCGTCGACGGGCGGAATCTCCTCGCTGAGCGAGAGGCGTACGACTTCCGCGCGCGCAGGATCGAGCGCGACGGCGCGCGGCGTCGAGTACAGGTTCCCCGGTTTCCGCGCGAGCTGCTGCCCCTCCCACTTGTCCGGCGGAAGCTTGACGGTATGGCCGTCGCTCCGTCGGAACGTCTCATAACGATTGATGAGCGCCTGCACGCGATACCGGCCGGGGCGCAGCTGCGAGAGCGAGTGCAGCGGATAGCCGAAGGCGCTCGCGTCGATGACGCGCGTCTCACCCGGGCGCCATCCGTCGACGTCGACGCCGAACACCTGTTGCGTGTTGGGCGCGTCGCTCACCTGAAAGCGCGGCTCGGCGGCAGTGTCCGTGGAGATGAAGAGAAGGAGCCGGCCATCGAGTGGCGTGCGGCTCCGCACGGCTGGAAAGGTCACCTCGAATCGAAGCCGGGCCGGAGCGTTCTGGGCATGCAGCGTGACTGCCATCGGAAGGGCGGACGCGGCAGCAATCAGCGAGCGAGCGAGTGCACGCATGGGATCCGTGTGGGTAAGGGGTTCGCGCTTCGCTGATTTACCTCCGTCTTGTGCCGATGAAAAGGTCGGCTGGTGCAGGAACCGTCCGCGGCGACAGCGGGTTTCCTACGAGAAGCCGTTGTGATTCGATTCCCGAGGGAGCCCATGAGCGAGATCGAACGTCTCGAGATGAAGGTGGCGGCCGCGGAGCGCCGCATTCGCCTGCTCGGCATGACTGTCATTGTCCTCGGCGCGACGCTACTTGTCGCGGCGATGCGACCACCGTCGGACATCCTGCGCGCGCGAGGTCTCATCATCACGGACGCGGCTGGCCGCGAGAGAGTGGTGATCGGCGCGCCCATGCGCGAAGCAAGTGGCGACGCGAAGCTCGCGGGATCGAGCGGCATCGCGGTTCTCGACTCCGCCGGCCGATTGAACATCGCGCTGGGGGCCGAGACGCCGCTCATCCTCGAGGGCGGTCGAATGCAGAAGCGGATCGCGAGCTTCGCGGGGCTTACCTTCTACGATCCGCGCAACGGCCAGGAGCGTGGCGGCCTGGGCGCGTTCGCCGACGGGCGAGCCGGCGTGTGCATCGACTACGGGAGCACGATCAAGGAAGCGGCGTGCATGCTCGTGGCGCCGAGCGACAGATTCGCGGCCGTCGCCCTGAACGGGCCGCCAAGCGGCCAGCAGTACGACAGGGTGTCGATGACGGTCGGCGCGGACGGTGCCGGATCGATCAAGGTGTTCGGCAGCGGTACCAACGCTGGCGGCGTGACCATTCGCGCGGGCAAGGGCGAGCCGGCCATTGCCATTCACGACTCCACGGGGAGGGAGTTGGGGACGGTGCGTCCCACTTCAGGAGCGCCGTAGTCGATATTGAGGCCGGCCTAACTACGGCTAGCGCCGCGGCAGTCTGGCGCACGTCCGGTCCCGGGCGCTACTTGTTGTCCTGCTCCGCTTCGATCGTTGCGTAGAGGACCCTTGCAGTCGAGGATGACGATGCGAGTCGGTGTCGCTCGTGCGGGGTTCGTGCTGGCCCTGATCGCGCTTTCCGCGTGCGGCCTTTCGCGGAACGTGCCTCGCCCGAACGATGGCCCTGCCGGCGTTGGGGCGGCATCGGACCCTCTGGAAGAGGAGGGCCCTACCCTCAAGCTCGTCGCCGGCAAGCGGAGCCCCAACATTCTCGTTGCCAAGGATCGCACGACCTGTCGGGTGAGCCGCGAGCGCTACATGGAGGTCGAGGTGGGCACCGAGCAGTATTGCGACTGGAGTCGCCCGAAGAGGCAAGTTAGTCGCCCCCGCACCTGACCTCGGCACGGGCCTAACCATAACCAGGCCGCACCCGTTCATCGGGCCCTGTTCCTCTGGCGGAAGTGGGATTTTGGTGGTACTTGTATGTCGCTCCCCACAATTCCGACCTTCGCATGGCCACCTTCTTCCTCGTCTGTGCCGCCCTGGGAGGCGGCGTCCTCGTCGTCCAGCTTCTCCTGGGCCTGCTCGGCGTCATTGATGCCGGCGGGGATGTGGACGTGGGCGACGGGCACGATCACCACGGGGTTCATGGCGCCCACGAGGGGCTCGATCTCCTCAGCGTTCGCGCCATCTCGGCCGGGACGGCGTTTTTCGGCCTTGGCGGACTTGCGGGGCTGGCCACGCCGCTCGGGCTGATCGCCGCGATCCCCCTCGGCCTCATCGCCGGGGTCGCCGCCATGGTCGGGACCGCCGTGGCGATGCGCTGGCTGCTTCGCTTCGAGGACGATGGCACCGTCTCCATCCACGGCGCCGTGGGCGCGACGGGGACGGTATACCTAACGATCCCCGGCGACCGGCAGGGCGCGGGAAAGGTCATGCTCACGCTGCAGAACCGCATCGTCGAGTACCAGGCGGTCACGTCGGCCGCTTCGCTCCCGACGGGGGCGCCCATCATGGTCGTGGATGTCGTCGGTCCCGATACCGTCGATGTCGTTCCCGACCCAACCACCAAGGAGACGTTCGATGCCCTCCGTTGAGATGTTCTTCGCATTGCAGCTGCCCGAGATCGGCGGCACGACCGTCGCCATCGGCGGCGTGCTCCTGGGCGCGGTGGTCGTCCTGAGCTTCGTATCGCTCTTCGTCTCGCGATACAAGCGATGCCCGGCGAACAAGGTCCTGGTGATTTCCGGCAAGGTCGGTGGCGGCGAGAGCGCGAAGTGCATCTCCGGCGGCGGCGCCTTCGTGTGGCCGGTGATTCAGGAGTACGCGTATCTCGGTCTCGAGCCGATCCAGATCGACATCCCGCTCAAGGACGCGCTCTCGTTCGAGAACATTCGCGTCGCCGTGCCGAGCGTCTTCACCGTCGCCATTGGCACCGAAGCCGACGTGCGCCAGAACGCGGCGATTCGTCTCCTCAACCTCACGCATGACCAGATCAAGCGTCAGGCGCAGGACATCATCTTCGGGCAGCTGCGGCAGGTGATCGCCTCGATGAAGATCGAGGAGATCAACCGCGATCGCGACGCGTTTCTCCATCGCGTGCAGCAGTCGCTCGAGCCGGAGTTGAAGAAGATCGGCCTGGTGCTGATCAACGTGAACATCACCGATCTGAAGGACGACTCCGGCTACATCGAGGCGATCGGAAAGAAAGCGGCCGCCACCGCCGTGCAGCAGGCCCGTGGCGACGTCGCCGAACAGGAGAAGCTCGGCGAAGTTCGCGTGGCCGAAGCGGAGCGCGACCGGCTGGTGCAGGTGGCGAACGCGGTCAAGCTGCGCGAGATCGGCACTCGTGAGGCGGACCGCGAGAAGATGGTGCGGATCGCCGACCTGGAGAAGGAGCAGAAGGTCGGGGAGCAGCGGGCGGCATTCCTGCGCGAGGCGATCGTGAAGGACGCCGAGCAGGAGAAGCGCATCGCGGTCGCGAGCGCGGAAGCCAAGGCGGTGGCCGGTGAGGCGGACTCGATGGCGCTGATCGCCTCGACGCGCGCGGCGCTGCACGTGCGTGAGGCGGAGGCGTATCAGCTCTCCGAGACCCGGAAGCGTGAGGCCGAGGCGGCAGTGCAGGAAGCGCAGAACCGCGCGATGGCGCGCGCGGCGCTTGCCGACGCCGAGCGTGTGGAGGCGGTGCGTCGTGCCGAGCTGGAGGCGCCGGCGAAGGCGGAGAAGGCGAAGACGATCGTGGAAGCGGAGGCCGAGGCGCAGCGCCGTCGCATCGAGGCGGAGGCGGAGGCCGCCGCGATCTACATGAAGCTCGAGGCGGAGGCGCGTGGCCAGTACGAGATCATGTCGAAGAAGGCCGAGGCGATGAAGGAGCTGGTGCTGGCGGCCGGCGGCGCGAAGGAGGCCTTCCAGCTGATGATGGTGGAGCATCTCGACACGTTGGCCGAGACGTCGGCGAAGGC
>DASRHU010000231.1:0-4801 GCA_035650335.1 Gemmatimonadaceae bacterium
AATGCTCGGCGTCGGCGCTAGCGGCACGGCGGTGGCGACTGCCGGGGGGATCGGAGCGGCCGCGGCGCGGCGCTGGTTTCCCCGCGTCGCTCTGCTCTGCGCGCTTGCGCTCACTCTCACCCCGGCGGTCATCGACCACATCCCGCTCGATCTCACCCAGCTTGCGTGGAACGCGAGCCAATGGGCGCGGCTCGCCGTAGTTTATGTGTTGCTCGCCCTCCCGTTCGCGCTGAGCGCCCTGGCGATTCTGCTCGCCATCACGAGCGACAGCGATCGGCCAGGATGGATCTACGGCGCGAGCTTTCTCGGGTCCGGCGTCGGCGCGCTCCTCACGATCGGAATTCTCTGGATTGTCCAGCCGACGCGCGCGCTCGCGATGCCGGGGCTGATGGCAGCGCTCGCGGGGCTCTTCGCCGCGTGGACACGTGAGCGATCGCCAAGGCGCTTTGGTCCGGCGGCTGGCATCCTCCTCCTGGCAACGCTCGTCCTGGTCCGGCCGCCGTGGCGAATCACCGCCTCGCCGTACAAGGGGCTGCCTCAGGTCGAAGCATATCCGGATGCACGCCGCGTCGCGGAGCGAAGCAGCCCGTTAGGCTGGGTCGTCGCCGTGAACGCTCCGGCCTTTCGTCATGCACCCGGGCTGTCGCTCGCCTACTCCGGTGATTTTTCACCGCAAACCGCGCTCTTCGTGGATGGGGAGATCGCCGGCGCGGTCACGCGGTGGGGCATGGGTGGCACCGACCGCGCCGCAATGGGGATACTCGAGTGGCTTCCGACGGCGCTCCCTTACGCGCTCGCGGATCGCCAGCGCGTCCTCGTGCTCGGGGCCGGCGATGGCATGGACGTGTGGACGGCGGTCGCGCACGGCGCACGCCGCATCGTGGCCGTCGAGCTCAATGCTGCGCTCACCGGCGTGAGCGCCAGTCTCTCGCCGCTGCCCACCCGCGCGACGACAGGGGTCGACATCGACTGGATCGTGGGAGACGCGCGTGCGGTCGTGGCGCGAACCTCCGAGCGGTTCGATCTCATCAGCCTGGTTCCTGGCGGGACGCACGGGGCCACGGCTGGAGGTCTGCACGCGCTCAACGAGGATTTCATGCACACGACCGACGCATACGCCGATTATCTCCAACGCCTAACGCCGGCCGGAGTCCTCGCCATCACGCGCTGGGTGACCGTCCCGCCCCGCGGGAGCGTGCGTGCCATCCTCACGGCGGTGGACGCGCTGCGCCGCACGCACCCGGCGGCGGTCGAGAACGGACTCGTCGTCGCGAGGAGCTGGGGGACGACCACGGTGCTCGTGAAGCCGTCGGGGTTTACGGGCGTCGACCTCGAGCGCTTGCGTGCGTGGGCATTGGACCGACAGGTCGATCTCGACTGGTACCCCGGTGCGGTCGATCCGGAAGCGCGCTTTCACGTGCCCGACGCACCGACGCTGGCACGAGCCGCGCGGGCCGCGGTTACCCATCCGGATAGCGCACGACACTTTGCCGACACCTATACGTTCGCGGTCTCGCCAGCGAGCGACGCACGGCCGTACCCGCATCGGTTTCTTCGCGCGAGCTCGATCCGGACAATGCTGCTTCCCGGCTCGACGAGCCTCCTTCCATTCGCGGAATGGGGCTACATCGCGATCTTCGCTACGCTCGCGCAGAGCGCGCTTCTCGCCGCCCTTCTCATGGTCCTTCCGCCGGCATTGCGGCGCAGATCGGTGCGTCAGCCGAGCGGGGTGTCCATCTCGGTCGTCGCATACTTTGGCGCGATCGGATTCGGGTTCATGGCCGCCGAAATCGCGCTCATCCAGCAGCTCACCTTGCTGTTGGGTCACCCTGTGTACGCAGTCGCGGTAGCGCTCGCCGCGATCCTCATCTTCTCCGGCGTGGGGAGCGCCTCATCAGACCTGCTCACCCCGCGCCGGGCACGAATGGCGGGAGCGGCCCTGGCAGCCGCGCTCGCTCTCTGCGCGGCCGGCCTGCTCGGGCTCGTGCACCTTCTCCAGCCCGCGCCGCTCGCCCTGCGCGGCACGGCGGCCTTCATGCTTCTGGCGCCGGTTGCCGCGGGGATGGGGATGCTGTTTCCGCTCGGGCTCAGGGCACTGCCGCGCGGGGAGAGCGGAGCAATCGCCTGGGCCTGGGCGATGAACGGTTTTGCCTCGACGGTCGCGGTGCCGCTCGCCGCGTTGATCGCCGTCGAGGGCGGGTCGCGGGTTCTGCTCCTCAGCGCCGCAATGGCCTACGCCGTCGCCGCGGGCTCGGCGCGAAGGAATGGTGGCGCCAGCAAGCGGGACGCGACACTATAGACGTCTCCCAAATCCCTCCGGAGGTTCCATGACCCGCCTCCACCTCAGCGCCTTATTCGCGTCGGTGGTCGTTGTCGCGTCCCTTCCAGCACAGACGCCGGCGAAACGACTGACGCTCGCCGACTATCTCGAGTGGGAGGATGTCGCCGAACCGCAGCTCTCACCCAACGGACAGCAGATCGTCTACACGCGACGCTGGGTGGACAAGCTCAACGACCGATGGGAGTCGTCGCTCTGGATCATGAACGCCGACGGCTCACGCAACCGCTTCCTGATCGATGGGTCCAGCCCGAAGTGGTCGCCCGATGGAACGCGCCTCGTCTACCTCGCGAAAGGCGAGCCGACAGGAACACAGATCTTCGTGCGATGGATGGACGCCGAGGGAGGCACCACGCAGCTCACCCGGCTCACCGAGACGCCGTCCGACGTCGAATGGTCCCCCGATGGGAAGTCTCTCGCCTTCCGGATGCTGGTCCCAATGAAGGAAAAATGGGACATCGGGATGCCGACGCCGCCCAAGGGCGCGAAGTGGACCGAGGCGCCTCGCGTCGTCACGCGGTTCCGCTATCGACTCGATCGCCAGGGGTACGTGGACGATGGCTATCGTCACCTCTTCATCGTTCCGGCCGACGGTGGAACTCCGCGCCGCCTGACGAGTGGCGACTTCGAGCATGGTCCGGCGCGCTGGACTCCGGATGGGCGGCGGCTCGTCTTTGGCGCGCTTCGCGATCCGGACGCCGATTACATGTACAACGAGAGCGAGGTGTACGCGGTAGACGTCGCGTCAGGTGACGTCAAGCAGCTCACCACGCGCAAGGGGCCCGACGGGAATCCCGTTCCCTCCCCCGATGGCAAGCTGATCGCGTACACCGGCTTCGACTGGAGCGACGACACCTGGCGCGACGCGACGCTCTACGTCATGAACGCCGATGGGTCGAACCCGCGTGCATTGACCGCGTCGCTCGATCGCTCGCCGATGCGCCTCGAGTGGGCCGCCGACGGCAGCGGGATCTACTTCGTCACTCAGGACAAGGGGTCGCAGAACCTCTGGTTCGCGCCGCTGCGAGGGGAGCCGCGCGCCGTCACCACCGGCACGCACATGCTCGGGGTGACGGACCTGAACGGCACCATGGCTGTCGGAACGCGCAGCTCATTCCAGGATCCCACCGACATCGTGACATTCTCGCTCAGGACGCCGTCGAACGTGCGTCGCCTGACGAGCGTCAACGCCGACGTCCTCGAAGGGAAGACACTCGGCGCCGTCGAGGAGATCTGGCTCAAGTCGGTCGATGACTTCCGCGTTCAGGGATGGGTCGTCAAGCCACCCGATTTCGATCCGGCTCGGAAATACCCGCTGATGCTCGCGATTCACGGCGGACCGCACTCGATGTACAACGTCGCGTTCAGCTTCCCGTGGCAGGAGCATGCGGCGAACGGCTACGTCGTGCTCTACACGAATCCGCGCGGCAGCACCGGCTATGGATCGGCGTTCGGAAACGCGATCAAGCACGCGTATCCGAGCAAGGACTACGATGACCTGATGACCGCCGTGGATACGGTGATCGCGCGCGGCTACATCGATGCGAAAAAGATGTTCGTGTACGGATGCAGCGGCGGCGGCGTGCTGACGTCGTGGATCGTGGGCCACACCGATCGCTTCGCGGCGGCGTCGGCCAACTGCCCGGTGACGAACTGGCTGAGCTTCGCGGGCACGACGGATATCAACCTGTGGGGATACAACCGGTTTCCGAAGCCGCCGTGGGAGGATCCCTCGCTCTACCTGAAGCTCTCGCCGCTCATGTACGTCGGGAACGTGAAGACGCCGACGATGCTGATGACGGGTGTGCTCGACCTGCGAACGCCGATGTCGCAGACGGAGGAATACTACCAGGCGCTGAAGTACCGGAAGGTTCCGACGGCAATGGTCCGCTTCAACGAGGAGTTCCATGGCACGTCGTCGAAGCCGTCGAACTTCATGCGGACGCAGCTCTACCTGAGGTCGTGGTTCGAGCGGTACACGCCCAAGGACGCCGTGGCGGAGGCAGCTGCTCCCTCGCCCTGATTGCGTTGGACGGCAAAGATGACAGAGTTCAGAATACAGATTTCAGAATTCAGAAACGACCACGGGCAGCCCGAAATGGCTGCCCGTAGGTTTCAGCTGAATTCTGAAATCTGTATTCTGAACTCTGTCATCTTTGCCGTTTCCCAACCGTGTCCGAGGAACGCCCCTGGCCACCCTCCCGTTAAACTCTCATTGTCGGCATGTCACCGCCGATTTCGCAACTGAGAGAGATCAGCACGCAGCCCACGACCCAAGAGTCCCCATGCCACGATTCGCCAACATCCTCGAGACCGTCGGCAATACGCCGGTGGTGAAGATCAACAGGCTCGCCCCCGCTCACGTCGCGGTGTACGTCAAGATCGAAGCGTTCAACCCACTCGGCTCGGTCAAGGACCGGCTCGCTCTCGGCGTGATCGAGGATGCGGAGCGCTCGGGCGCCC
>DASRHU010000232.1:0-7502 GCA_035650335.1 Gemmatimonadaceae bacterium
GACTCCCTGGCTCGTGCCATTCCAGATTCTGCGGGCGCTCCTCTGGGTCGCGATCGCGGTTCCGGTGATCCGGATGATGAAGGGGCAGTGGCAGGAGACCGCGCTCGCGGTCGCGCTGCTGTTCTCGGTGGTGATGAACGCGCAGCTGCTGCTCCCGAACCCGTACATGCCCGAGCCGGTGCGCATGGCCCATCTCGTCGAGACGGCGTCATCGAACTTCATCTTCGGGGCGTTTCTCGGCTGGCTGTTGGTGAGTCGGCCGCGAGCGGCAACTCAATGAGGAACGACGACCGAGGACCGAGGAATTCGATTGGATGAGCTCCGTATCCAATCGAATTCCTGGGCCCTTCGTCCTCGTTCCTCATTGACCCGCTCAGAGGAGGGAGATCGCCACCTCCTCCAGCAGATCCATGTGCTCCTGCATCCCGCCCTCCATCCCCGACTCGATGATCGCGTCGCGCACTTCCTTGCTCGGCGTCTCCACGAGGAGAGCGAGTGACGTGCGGCCATCCGCGTCGATGAACGTCACGATGTTCAGCGCCGCGTCCGAATCGGACGCCCCGGGCATCTCGAACACCTCGGTGTTGACGATCCGCTCGTTAGGGACGATCTCGCGATACTCCCCGTGGAACGCGATCTCGAACCCTCCGTTGGTGTCCATCACGTATCGCCACTTGCCACCCACGCGGAGATCGATGTCCACGGTCTTCATCGTCCCCCGCTGGCCAGCCCACCACCGCTTCACCAGCTCGGGCGTCGTCCACGCCTTGTAGACCAGGTGCCTGGGTGCCGCGAAATCCCGAGTGATCAGGATCTGCGTGTCCGTTGGCAGCGTCACGACTGCCGTGTGCCTACTCGCCATCGTCGCCATCTCCGTTCTCCTCCAGTTTGAGTTCGTCCAACACGTCGTCCAATGCCTCGAACCGCTCGTTCCACGACTCCTCGTAGCCCTTCACCCAGTCGTGAATCGGCTTGAGCGGTCGCCCGTTGAGGCGGTACAGTCGCTGACGCCCCTCCTCACGAACGTCCACGAGCCCCACCTCCCGCAGCACGCGCAGGTGCTTCGAGACCTGCGGCTGGGCCAATCCCAGCACCTGGACCAGGTCATTGACCGGTCGCTCCCCCTCGGCCAGGACATCCAGGATCTGGCGCCGCCGGGGCTCGGCGACCGCGTTGAACGCGTCGGTAGTGGTCGCTGCTCTAGCCATGGGCCAAATATATACCCATATGAGCATATGTCAAGAGCCCCATTCGCCCGACTCGCTTGCGACTTCGGCAATCACAGGGGATGATGTTCGCTAGCCCGGCCGGCCCTCCACCCTCTGCACACTCCTCGATGCCTTTCGCGACATCCCCGCGACACCTGTCGCTGCTGGTCGCCATCGTCGGCGCCCTGAGCTGCGCCACGGCCTCGAGTCCCATCGCCCAGTCGGGCTCGACCGTCGTCATTCAGGACGTCACGGTAATTCCCATGTCCGGAGCGGGCTCCTCACCTCACCAGACCGTCATCGTACGCTCTGGCCGGATCGCTGAGATTGGACCTGCCGCTGACGTACGCCCGCCCGCCGACGCGACCATCGTCGATGGCGCAGGGAAGTACCTCATCCCCGGTCTCTTCGAGATGCACGCGCACACGTCCAAGTCGCGCGCCTCCGCCCTTGGCCTGTACGTGGTGCACGGCGTGACCACGCTTCGTGATCAGGGGAGTGAGCACGCCGAGGTGCTACGCTGGCGCCGCGAGATTCGTGAGGGCACCCGTGTCGGACCTCGGATGCTGATCGCGGGGCCGTATCTCGAGTCCCTCAGGAACATCGAGCGGATGCGTCGCGATCCGCCCGAGGAGCGTGTCGAGCCGTTCGAGCGCGCGCGCATCCCCATCGGATCCCCGGCGGACGCACGCCGCGTCATCGACTCCCTCGCCAAGCTGGAGCTCGATCACTTCAAGATCCGCACGGTGCAGGACGTCGAGACGTATCGCGCGTTAGGCGCGGCCGCGGATGCCCACGGCAAGCGGCTCGTCGGGCACGTCGTGAGCCCATCCCCCGCGGATTTTCTCGCGGCGGGGCAGGATGGGATGGAGCACGGTTTCCCGATCTCGATCGACTCGTTGCCGCTCGAGGAGCGGATGGCGTTCTGGCGTCAGCTCGCGGCGAGAGATGTCGGCGTCGTGCCGACGATCGTGACGGTCACCGAGTCGGTCTTTCGCTCGCAGGATTACTTTCGCGCGCTGGTGAACGACACCACCGGCGCCGTGCACCCACTGAGACCATACCTCTCGGCCTTCATGATTCTGGACTGGCGCGAGCAGGTCGAGGAGGTGACACCGCAACGCCGGGCGTATTTCGAGCAATTTTGGCCGACTGGGCTCAAGCACCTCCGCGAAATGCGCGACGCCGGCGTCCGCATCATGGCCGGCTCGGACGTCGCGGTGCTCAATGTGTTCCCCGGCGCCTCACTCCACGAGGAGCTGCGGCTGTTCGTGGACTCGCTCGGAATGAGTCCGATGGAGGCGCTGGCGAGCGCGACGCGAAGACCGGCCGAGTGGCTGGGGCTCGCGGATTCTGTCGGCACGATTGAACGGGGGAAGGTGGCCGACCTCGTGCTTCTCGACGCGGATCCTCTCGCGAACATCACCAATACCCGCCGAATCAGCGCCGTGCTGTTGCGGGGGAAACTGTTCCGGCGAGCCGAGCTCGACGCGCTCCTCGCCAGCGTGCGCGCGATGCCGGACCAACGCGCGAACGATTGGGTGCGATGAGCACGACCACGAATACACACGTGATCCAGCGATTGACACCCCCGGTCGCGGGCGCCGACCTTCGCGCCCTCGCGCATCTCCTGGTCGATGCGGTCGAGTCCGGCGCGGCCGTGAGCTTCGTCGCCCCGCTCACCGTCGAGCGGGGCGAGGAGTGGTGGCGCAAGACCATCTCGGCGGCCCACCCGAAGGCGGTCTTTCTCGTCGCTCGTGATGCCGAGGGAATCGTCGGCACCGTGCAGCTGCACCCGGCGTGGGCGCCTAACCAGCCGCATCGCGGAGAGATCGCGAAGCTCATCGTCCACCGGCGCGCTCGCGGGCACGGACTCGGCACTTTGTTGATGCGAACGATCGAGGACGAAGCACGCCGCGCGGGCGTCACCCTCCTCACGCTCGACGCCAAGCGCGGGGTCGCGGCGGAGCATCTGTACCGGCAGATGGGGTGGACGGCGGTCGGATCGATCCCCCGCTTCGCCGTGGATCCTGATGGCGTGACACCGCACGATGCGGTGATCTTCTACAAGGAGCTTTGACTTTCAGGGCAGATGCACGCGTGGCGACGGGTCGCTCCGTCGCCACGTGTGCTCGTCGCTCCCCCGGAGCGAGCGCTACCCGGCGAAATGCTCCGCCAGCTCGGCCTCCTCCCTGGTGTGATGCACCGTGCCATCCGGATGCTGCGGCGGCGCGTACAGGGTGTAGAACTTCAGGGGCTTGTCGCCGGTGTTCTTGATGTTGTGCTGCATCCCCGCCGGGACAATGACGGCCACGTCGCTCTCGACAGCGGTCTCGCGGCCGTCGATGATGACGGTGCCCTTCCCTTCCTCGAAGCGGAAGAACTGGTCCGTGTTTTCATGGATCTCTTCGCCCAGCTCTTCGTCGGGATCGAGCGACATCAGCACCAGCTGAATGTACGGTCCGGTGTAGATCACGCGCCGGAAGTCGCGATTCTCCTCGGTGCGGTCTTCAATGTCGGCGATGAAGCCTTTCATGGGATCCTCCATCTCGTTCGGAGTGGCGACACGACGGAGCGTCGCGCCGTTACGCCTCGGCGTCCTGCCCCTGGTCACTCACCGGCCGCTCACCGGGGGCGTCCAGTGAGGAGTAACGGTCGACCGCGTGGTCGATCTTGCTTTCGAAGTCGTGCACGGCCTGCTCGGCCGCTTTCCGCCGTGCCGCCAGCTTCGCAAACCCGCTGGCCTTGAGCTCGGAGAGCTTCCGCTCCACACGCTCCTTGATGGGCCAGAGCCGGGAAATCTCGTCCGTCTCCTGCTCGGCGCGGGCGGCCTCCGCTTTCGCCCGCAAGGCATCCAGCCGCTCATCCGCTGCGCGGAACTCCGCGTCCAGCTCCTCGGCGACGAGCTCCTGGTACGTCATCTCGAACCCCCGTTCATCGAATGGTCGGCTTTCTGATACGGCACGGCGACAGGCTGACAGAGTCAACGTACGGGGGTGTCTTCGGGGCGGTAATCGCGGTTTCCCGGACGCCGTGTAGGGGTTGGTTCGACGAGGCCCAGACGTTCCCCGAACTCTTCCGCGGCCTCCTAACCCATGTAATTTTGCCGTCCCCCCCAACCGGAGATCCCATGCGCTTCAGTCGTTCCGCGGTCGTCCTGGCCCCATTGACTCTCGTTATGCTTGCGTCCTGCACGGATCTGCTCACCGCGCCGCGATCGGGACCTCGCCTGGAGAACGGTCGGGACGATGCGACGAGCGAGGCGATCGTGGCGCCACCGGGTTTCGCTGGAATGATTCGCGTTGGCGTCATCCCGGCGATCAACGGAACGACGCCGACGACATCGGTCACATTCGGCAGTCCCGGTGCGTTCACCGTCGTGAACAAGGCGACCGGTGCCACCCTGGCGGAAGGAGCGGCCGAGAACCTAACGGCGGTGTTGCTCCCCGGGGGACAGTCGAGGACGCGCCTCTGGTGGCAGGTCGCCTGTACCGGCAGCGTCGCGACCCGCGACAACTGGACCGCGCGGGTGACGCTCGCCGGCTTCGAGTGGTATACGGAATTCGTCGCCGGCGCGAACTGCTGGCGACTCAGGATCGGGTCACTCCCCACGAGCGCGACGCCGGACCAGCGAACGGCGTTTCGGGCGAGCTTCATTGCCGCCGGCCTCAGTTTCCCACCGACCGCCCCTGGTGGGCCGTTCACCGTGACCCGCTCCGATGGGGTTCCCAGCGTCGAGCTCCGGCGCGGCGCGACCGTCCTCGCGACCGCTCCCAACGACTTGGTGCTCTCCTCTCCAGATGGCCTGGTTCGCATTGGCACGCGACTCTATCGCGGCGTCGCCGAAGTCCGGATCGCGACCGGCGGCGGTGCGATCGCCGGAATCAACGAGCTGCCGATCGAGCAGTATCTCTGGGGCGTCGTTCCGCGCGAGCTCGGACCAATCGCCTTCCCCGAGCTCGAGGCGCTGAAGGCCCAGGCAGTTGCCGCGCGTACCTACGCGATCGCCAACTTCAACAAGCGCCTGGCCGACGGATACAACCTGTTGGCGACGACGGCCGATCAGGTCTATGGTGGCTATCAGGACGAGCACCAGCTCTCCTCTCGGGCGGTGGATGAGACCGCTGGCATCATCGCGACCGCCGACGGCGAGCGCCCGATCGAGGCGCTCTACTTCTCGACGAGCGGAGGCTTCACCGCCAACAACGAGGACGTCTTCAACTCCGCCCCGGTCGCATACCTGCGCGGTATTCCGGATCACGAGCGGGGCAACTCCCTCGACCAGCACGCGGACGGAATTCGCAACAACGCCAACGCGCGCAGCCTGCGCGCGGCGAGAGAGGGCGACTTCGAGTCGGACTGGAGCCGCTATCATCGATGGACGTTCGAATGGAGCGCCGCCGAGATCCGCGACGTCATCTCATCGTGGGTGGGCGAGGACGTCGGCGCCGTTCACGAAATCAACGTCGTCGAGCGGAGCGGCTCCGGTCGCGTCCGGTTGATCGAGTACGTGACCGACTCGGGCACCTACTCCGACACGAAGGATCGCGTGCGCTCATCTCTCCGTTACATCGACGCCGCCGGCGCCAAGGTGAACCTCCCGAGCACGCTCGTCTACATCGAGCCGGTGCATGACAAGGAGACAAAGGCGCTCACCGGATTCGTCGCGTGGGGCGGTGGATTCGGTCACGGCGTCGGCATGTCGCAGACGGGCGCCGTCGGGATGGCCGAGAAGAAGGCGACGTTCGAGGAGATCCTGAAGCATTACTATCGGGGGATCGAGCTCGTGCGGATGTGCACCGATCCGGCGGGCTGCTCATTGCTGCTGTAGCACTCGCCGATGTGCGCGGGCATGCTCTGACTCGTTCCAACGAGGCCTCGATGTGAACGGCAAAACTCTGCGTTTAACTGCGTGCCTCTGCGGCCCACTGACTGCCCTGGCGGTCGCGGGGCACGCGGTCGCACAAAATCCAGCAGCAGCGCCGAAGACCATCCTCGCGATCGGCGCCCACGCCGGCGACATGGAGCTCACCGCCGGGGCCGTGCTCCTCAAGCAGCGGCAGCTCGGCGACCGGATAGTCGTCCTTCACCTCAGCCTCGGCGAACGCGGCAACCCGCGACTCGCCGGCGACGCCTACGGCGCGCAAAAGCGCAGGGAAGCGGAGGCCGCGGCGCGCCTGCTTGGCGCCGACGTCCAGTTTGGGCCCTTTCGCGACGGTGAGGTGCCCGACAACGAAGAGGCTCGTCGATTCGTCGCCGACGTCATTCGCAAGGTGAAGCCGTCGCTCGTCATCACCCATTGGCGCGAGAGTATCCATCGAGATCACGCCGCTACGCACGGCATCGTCGTGGATGCCGTGCTGCTCGCCGCGATCGAGGGAGGGAAAGGCGGTGAGGCGCCGCACCGCGGTGCGCGCCTGTGGTACGCGGAAAACTGGGAGGACAGCGAAGAATTCGAGCCGTATCTCTACATCGACGTCAGCGACCAGATCGCCAAGTGGCGCGACGTCGTCACGAGCTACGAGTTCGTGCGCGGCGGGATCTCGTCGTTCGCGTATCTGGAGTACTACACGGCGCTGGCGACGGTGCGCGGCGCGGAGGCGCGTCGCAAGCAGGCCGTCGCGTTCGACATCGACCCGCTCGGAAAGAAGCGGGTTCTCGACTCGGTGCCCTGACGCCCTACTGGTTGTGCGGGACGGTTACCGTCCCACTCGCCGGCGTGGAGGGGTTCCCCGCTCCATCGGTCGCCACCGCACTGATCGAGTACACGCGACCGTCTCCCAGGCCGCTGCGCTCGGCGCGTACCGATACGTCGAACATCGAGGCGCCCGTCTGCGCGACGGTCCAGTCCGGCTCGGTGTTGCCGTCGCCGAGCCAGTTCACCGGCTCATCGCTCGTAACGGTGATCGCGATGGCGGGCGCGGGGTCGCAGACGTCGGTCGCCGAGATTCGCGAGACGACGTGCATCTTGTGGTTGGGCGGCCACAGGCTCGTGCGGGCCATCGACACCACGACCGTCGGAGCGGTCGTATCCCGAACCGTCACGACAACGACATCGTCGTTCGTGCCGCCGTTGTTGTCGGTCGTACGCAGGATGATCGTGTGCGTCCCGAGGGGCAGCGTGATCGTTGGCGCCGAGCCGGTCGCGATGAGCTGTCCGTTCTCGAACCATTCGTACAGCGTGATCTGCCCGTCGCTATCGGAGGAGCCGGCGCTCGTCAGCGAGACAGCGCTTCCGTCGAACGAACCGCACTCCGCGGTTTGATCGGGGCCGGCGACAGCGATGGGAGCGAC
>DASRHU010000233.1:0-3504 GCA_035650335.1 Gemmatimonadaceae bacterium
CGAGGTCGCGATGCTCGTTGGCGAGATGCCGATAGGCGTCGAGCTCCTCGCGCGAGCTCGGATCGGTCAGGTCGAGCGCTCTGATGTGACGCTCGAGCACAGCAGCCAACGCGTCCGTCAGCTCGGCCAGCTTCGCGGGGAGATGGGAGTGGTGGGCCAACCCACGCCCGCAGGTTTGCGGAGTGTCCATGAGGTCTCGTGCTCCTGCTGTGGACTTAGTGGCCGCGCTTGAAGAACTGCACCGCGCGCTCGTGCTTCTGCGCAGCGGCCCGCGTACGGAACGTGCCGAGATTCCGCCGCTTCCCGGTCTTCGGGTCCTTCTTCCGCGAGTAGAGCCGGTAGCGGCCGTCCCTGAGCTTGCGAATCATCTCGAGCTCCAGCTGTCCGAGAGAGAACTTGTAGCTCGTGAAGCGAACTTCGCCAGCGTATGTCGCCCGAGGCAAGTGAGCGAAGGGCATTTTAACCGCAAGGACGCAAAGGGACGCAAAGAACGTCAACTGCGGCCGCGTTTAAAAACCCGATGGCGGTTGCAGTCCGTTGTGTACTTTGCGTCCTTTGCGGTCAAACATTCGCGGGCACGACTCCGTGGCATGGGGGCTGCACGCTGCGGACGTGTCACCCTCACGGAAGTTCACGATGCCCAGCCGCAATGTTGGGTCCAAGAGAAAGCCGACGCCCGATTCCGAGATCCCGGCCGAGCTCGCGCAACGAGAGGCGCAGGATCGGCCGAGCAGCCGGACCGGCGCAGGACGCGCGCGCAGCCCAATCGACGCCATGCATGTCGATGCTCCCGCGCGGCAAGAGAACAAACGAGGACATCGACAGAAGAAACGGCCCTGAGGGTTGGTACGTCGCGCAGTCGACTTCGCGCACGCCACGAGCCCTGAGGGCATAACCACAGAGAGCACAGAGAACCGCCACGGCGAGAGCTTTTTACAAAAGCACTCGCCGTGGCGGTTCTCTGTGTCCTCTGTGCTCTCTGTGGTTAATGCTGTTATGGCTCGTTGCGCGTCAGCCCGAAGCGTGCACCCTAAAGCTCCTTCACCTCCGCCACCGCATCGAGAACCGACCCGATCTCCCGCGAGAGCGCTCGTGCCTCCTGCGTCGCCGTCGAGACATCCGAGAGCGCGGACTGAATTCCCGTCGAGCGCAGCTTGATCAGGTCGAGTCGAAGGTTACCGAGCGCGAGCCCGGCGTTGTCGAGTTGCCGCGAGAGCGCCGCGCGACGCTTGATGATGTCCTCGACCGTCGCCCGCTGTCGTCGCAGGAGCGCCACTCGCTGCTCACCCTCCGGCGAATCCACCGCGTTCTCTACCGCCGAAATGCGCGCATCGATCTCATCCATCAGCCTCGGATCGATGCTCTCGTCGAGACGGTGCAGCGCCTGCGCGAGATGAGCAACGCGCTCGACCAAGGCATCGACCGTCGGCACGACATCGGGCAGCAGCGCACGATCGGCCTTTGGGAGGCTCGCGACGATATTCGCGATCGCCGCTCGATCTTCCACCGCCCGGCGGATCACGGCGCCCAGCGGACTATCGAGAACCGCACGCGGTGCAAGCTTCTCGAGTTGTCGCTCCGTCGGCGGCGGCTGTGGGGCGGGAAGGACCATTCGCCACCGCGGCATCAGAAGAACACGCCGAAGCTTGAGGCCGCTCGATCGGAGCGACTTGCCGCGCCGCCAGAACTTCGCCGTCGTGTACATGGTTACGACCGGCGCAAGTACCAACGGTGGCGCTTCGTTCACTCCCACTATAAAACCGCCGACACCGAAGGCGATCGTGGCCAGCGTGTACCAGCCATACCAACGCATCGCCTTCACCCGGTCGATCAGATTCACGCGCCCATGCCACAGGCGAAGATCCTGGCGCTGCTCCGGCGTGAGCGAGGCGAGGTGCTCCGGCTCGAGAACGATCTGTCCGCGCGCTTGCGCGGGCGCGGGGCGCCCCGATCGATTCTCGGCGGCCGTCGTGCCTCGCTTCGGTGAGACCGCACGCCCGTCGACGCGGATGCTGTCGGGGCGCGGCGATGTGTATCTCACCGGCTCACGACGCTCGGGCCGCCATGCTGCCGCCGGCGTTTCGCCGGCATTGATCGCATCTCGCAGCGCTGCCGCCGTCGGCCACCGATCCTCGGGGGCTTTCATCAGTGCGCGCTCGATCGCCTCGCGCAGCATCTTCGGCGCATCGGGCCGCAGTTCGACGATCGGGCGCGGACGTTCGCCAATGTGCTTGAGCAGCAGCGCCATCGAGTTGGCGGCGGCGAACGGCGGGCGTCCCGTGAGTGCCTGATAGGCGACGACGCCGAGCGAGTAGATGTCGCTCCGGCCGTCGAGCTCGCGCTCTCCGACTGCCTGCTCCGGCGACATGTACGCCGGCGTGCCGACGGCGATGCCCGTCAGCGTGAGACGCGTCCCCGCCTCCATCGCCCGCGCGATGCCGAAGTCGGTGACCACCGCCCGCCCGCTCTCTCGATCGAGCAGAATGTTGTCCGGCTTGATGTCCCGATGAACGACTCCACGCAGGTGCGCGTAGGCGAGTGCATCGGCGACCTCCGCGACCAGACGACGGACCTCCTCGATCGGCTGGCGTGGCTCACGCCCAAGCAACGTCGCCAGGTTCCCGCCCGTGATGAATGCCATCACGAGATAGGCGATGCCCTCGCTCTCCCCGACATCGTAGATCGGGACGATGTGCGGATGCGTGAGCTGCGCGGACGTCTGCGCCTCACGAGTGAAGCGCGTGCGAATGGCGACGTCGTACGCCAGGTCGGGAGGCAGCACCTTGATCGCGACCGACCGGTTGAGACGCCGATCGCGTGCCTGGTACACGACCGACATTCCCCCGCGACCGATCTCGGTCCCGAGCTCGTACTGCTTGCCGATAGCGGCGATGGTGCGGTCGAGAAGCTGATCCGTCATACCACGGTGCGAGAGGAGAGTCGTGGGAACTTCGCGAGGCCCCTAACTATAACAGCGCGCGAGCCACGGGTCAGCGGGCTCCGACGCCATGCCTTCACGACTCCGGCGAAAGCGCGGCGCTCCGGCGTCGTCCCGCTCCACGGATGAGGTTCCAGAGCATGACGACGACGACCCCCAGGAGCGCCCCGAGCGCGTCCGGAAACAGGTCGCGCGCGCGGCAGTTGCCGGTCCGCGTTGCTCCCTGCTCGAGCTCGATGACCGCACCGAACACGAGCGTGGCGACCGCGGCCCAGGCGAAACGGGATCCGAGAGATCCTCTGACCTGCGCGACGGTCATGATGAAAAAGATGCCGAAGAGCACCACGTGAGCATACTTCGTCAGCGACAGCGCGATGTTCTGCGCGGTCAGGACGGTCTCGCACGACGGCCACTGTAGCCGAAACCCGGTCCGCGCCGGAATCGCCAGAAGGCTGAGCGAGACGAACGCGATGTATGCCCAGCGTTTGCCGAGTATCGCGATGATGCCGAGGCCGACGAAGAGGAGTACGCCAACGGTATCCATGCGCGCCTGACGGGTCGGACGA
>DASRHU010000234.1:0-3894 GCA_035650335.1 Gemmatimonadaceae bacterium
GATTCCGACAATGTACGTCATGGACGCCACCGGCACCAACGTACGCATGCTCGCCGGGGACGGTGCCTGCGCGGGCTGGGTCAACGGGGCCCGCTGGTCGCCGAAGGCGAACCGCATCGCGTACAGCTGTGCGATGCCGCAAGACCTGGCGATCTACACCATCGAGGCGAACGGCACTGGGGTGACCAGAATCAGCCAGCCCGATCCTCAAAGCGGTCGAAACAACGACTTCTTTCCGGTGTGGTCACCGGACGGGCGCCGGATCGCCTTCACCAGCGGCGGCCCTGGCTTTTACGCACACTCCACGTATCACGTGTACGTCATGAGGCTGGATGGTACGCGTATCCGGGTCACCACCGACTCCACCTGGGACTTCGTGTCCGACTGGAGTCGTCTGCGCTGAAGGCCAAGGGGAACGATTTCCCATGAGTCGACGCGCTCATGCCGAAGCCCCGATTCACAAGTAAGTGGACGCAACCCCCATCGAGGAGGCACGAGATGCCCGAAGCCGAAAAACACATGCGCTGCCGTGATGTCGGAATGGATTGCGACTTCGAGGCGCACGGTCGCACCGAGGAGGAAATCATGCAAAAGGCCGCGGCCCACGCCGCGCGCGACCACGGCATCACCGAGATTACCCCCGACCTGGAACGGCGAGTCCGCTCGGCTATCCGCGCCGACTGAAGCGCCGGGAACTGCACGCGGCGGTGGTATGGCAATTTCTGCCATACCACCGTTCGTCGCGAATTGCTAACGGAGAACGACGGTGACGATCGGTCGATCATTCCTGAAAGAGGTCGAGGACGAGTTCAAAGCGAGTCGCCGCCTGATCGAGCGCGTGCCGAGTGAGAAAGGTCCATGGAAGCCGCATCCGAAGTCATCGGCGCTCGGTCATCTCACTCAGCTCGTGTGCAGACTACCGAAAGTGATGTCCGACATCGTCAAAGGCATCGATCTCGATCTCGCCGCCGGGCCGGGCTATAGCTTCGAGAAGACTGACGTGCTCCTGCGGGAGTTCGACGCAAACGTCGCCGAGCTGCGTCGGACATTGTCCGACGCAAAGGACACTGCCTTCGAAGGCATGTGGAACGTTCGGGCCGGGGCCGACATTTACGACACCGCGGTACGCCTGGACGCGCTCCGCAACACGATCAACCACTTCGTGCACCACCGCGGCCAGCTCACCGTCTACCTCCGCCTGCTGGAGGTCCCCATTCCGCAGCTATACGGACCGACGGCAGACGAGCGGTAACCCGACACCGAGGATCTCGCCATGAGAGCCTGCGGGCGGTGGATGGTGCGGGCCGTTTCAGGGGACCGTCATCCCATGAACTGAAACTCCGGGCAGATCGCGCCCGAGACCGCGAAGGGATCAGGGATGTCGGTGCAGAGGCCCGCGAGGGAGGGTCGTCATCGAAGTGCGTTGAGCCTAACTGGTTAGGTCACTCACGGCGACGTCGCGCGTGCCGTGTACGAATCTGTCATTGACAACGGCACCGAGACGCGTACATTGGGATCACTCAGATGCTAGTGTGTCCGCGGCGAGCGTGAACGTTCGCCCGTGCGCGGATGGAGCAAATCGCGAAACCGGCTGAGAGGAGCGCACGACGTGCTCCCACTCCGCCGGTTTTCTTGTCTCTGCGCCTACCGTGCGTGACCCCGGGGGTCTTGCGAAGGACGTGTGGGGTCGACCACGCCCGCGAGTCTCGCCGGTCTCTCTATCAAGTGAAGGAACGAATGAGATGTATCCTGGCAGGGGTTATCCTCGCGTTGGCCGCGTCATCGCCGGCGATCGCGCAAGAGTGCACCAACGCTGAAAAAGCACGACTTCAGGAGCTCGACAAAGCCTGGGGTGACGCGACCACGAGCGGTGATCGCGCTCAGCTTCAGACGATCTACGCCGCTGACTATCATGGCACGACACTCAACGGCACCGACGACCGCACGAGCGTGGTCGACGCCGCGGTGAGCAGTGCCGAGCGTACGAAGGCCACCGGGAAGAGTGGCCCGCTCACGACCTACGACAACTACATCATCACCTGCACGCCAGCTACCGCCGTCATCACGCACCGCAACTCGACGACGACCACCATGAACGGCCACGACGAAACGAGCTACAGCCGCAGCGTCCACTTCATGGAAAAGCGCGCGGGCCGCTGGCAGGTCGTCGGCAACGCCGGCCATCCGCTCACCGAGTCCAACGTGCTCCTCTACATGGAGAACGACTGGAACGAGGCGTCGATCAGGAAGAACGTCGCCTGGTTCGAGCGGAACTACGCGTCGGATGCCAGCGACGTCCTGTCCCGCAACGGGGCGCTCCAGACGAAGAGCGAGGCGATCGCCTCGATGAGAACCGACAAGACCGTCCTCGAATCGCTCGACCTGTCGGAGATGAGCCCGCGCGTCGACGGTAACGCCGCGATCGTGACGGGTGTCATTCGTGTTCGCGGGCGCGACGAACAGAACAAGGCCTTCGACCGCCGCGTTCGATTCACCGACACCTTCATCAAGCGGGACGGACGGTGGCAGGTGTGGGCCTCGCAGGGAACGCTTATCCCGTAATTACAGTCTGCGGAATCAGGAGAACGGCGGCTACATCTCGAACCGCCGAGGACGCTTCGGTCTTTGCGTCCTCGGCGGTTTCCGCTCTTGCGGTCGAGAGTTTCATTCTGAACAGGATCCGAACCGCGTCGGCGCTCGACATCGCGTGGTCTAGCCCGTAGCGTGGCATCCCATGCGATGCCACCGCGATACCACGATCGCCGCGCTGCTGGCGCTTGGCCTTGCTGCCGCGCCCACAGCTGCGCAGCAGCTTGCTGACACCGCGTTCAATCCGCCGATCGCGCGGCCCGCGTACGCCGCCGACCGCGGCCCCGTCGTCCTCATCGACGAGGCTCACAACAACTTCCACACCGCCGACGGGCGATACCTCGCGTTCGCTCGGCTTCTCCGGCGCGACGGCTACGTCGTCAGGCCGAGCAAGTCGCGACTCACCCAGGCCGCGCTCGAAGGCGCTCGCGTCCTCGTCATCGCGAACGCACTTCACGAACGCAACCGTGAGGACTGGGACCTTCCCACACCATCGGCTTTCTCCGCCGACGAAGTCGCCGCCGTGCGCGACTGGGTCGCCGGGGGAGGGTCGCTGCTGCTCATCGCCGACCACATGCCCTTCCCTGGCGCGATCGACCACCTCGCCGCCGCGTTCGGCGTCTTCTTCGTCAATGGCTTTGCGCAGGACTCGACCAGGGACGACGGCACCATCGTCTTCCACCGCTCGAGCGGCTCGCTCGGCTCTCACGCCATCACGAGGGGCCGCTCGGTCGCGGAGCGAGTGGATTCCGTCGCGTCGTTCACGGGAAGCGCCTTTCGCGCCACGGTCCGAGTCGACACACTGATGAGGATGCCGTCCACGACACTCGTCCTCATGCCGCAGGTGGCGTGGCAGTTCTCGCGCCTAACTCCGCGTGTCGCCGGTGCCGGGTTGCTTCAGGGAGCGGTGCTCACGCACGGCCGCGGGCGCGTCGCCGTCTTTGGCGAAGCCGCCATGTTCTCGGCCCAGGTCGCCGGACCGCAGCGCAGCCCCATGGGGATGAACAACCCGACAGCCCCTCAGAACGCGCAGTTTCTCTTGAACGTGGTTCATTGGTTGACCGGTGTTCCTGCAACTCAATGAGGAGCGAGCACGAAGGACGCAGGAATTCGATCGACCGCCTGAGCCGCCACTCGCGACTTCGCCTCGCGCTCCTGAGCCTCCTGCTCGCCGCGCCACTCACCGCGCAGGAGCACGCGCTCGCCATTGCGCGCGACGTCGAACGCCTCGCGGCCAGCCGCAGCTTTTGGCCGGGCTTCGAGCCGCTGGCCATCCCGCTCGCCATATATGATGGAAAGCGCACC
>DASRHU010000235.1:0-7811 GCA_035650335.1 Gemmatimonadaceae bacterium
GTGAGGTGCTCGTTGATGAACGTGCGCGTGGGGAGCGCGGCCGTGTTGAGCTCGCGCGCCGAGAGCATCACCTGGCGCAGCTCGCCGCCGATGCGGTATCGGTCATCGTCCACGGCGACAAAATCGTAGTACGTGCGAATCGACTGAATCTGCCCGAACGTCTGCAGCAGCGGCTCCCGATCCCACAATCGCACGTTCGCGATCGTGGCGCGGTTGGCGTCGATGTCCCGCTGCGTGAGGCTCTTGCCGCCGCCAAGCTCGCGTCGCTCGACGGCGCCAAGTCCCCAGGCGGCACGCGTGGCCTCGATGTGGCGGACGATCTGCGGAGCCTCGCGATTGAGCTCGTTCGGCTGGACGACGAGTCGCTGAAAGCTGGCCGGGAACGCCTGCCCGATCAGCAGTGACAGAACGATGAACGCGCCGACGATGATCGCAGCCCCGCGCGTGAGATCTCCTTTCCAGGAGCGCCACAGGAGATAGGCGCCGGCCAGCAGCATGAGCCCGCTCACCACCCACCACGCGGGCACGCGCGCGTGCAAATCGGTGTAGTTGGCGCCCACGAGCGAGCTGTGGCTGGCATACAGGAGATGAGGAATCGCGATGACCGGTATCTGCGCCGCGAACACCAGCAGGAGGAGCGCGCCGAGAATCGTGACGTGAGCGCGGGCACCGACGTCGAGCCCGAAGCGCCACCCCCGTCGCCGAATCGCTCCCCCCGCGGTGTAGACCGCCCACACCGACACGATCGTGAGCATCAACCCGAGCACGGCGTAGTCGAGCAGCGCCTCGAGCAGCGGCAGGACGAAGACGTAGTATCCGATGTCCCGTCCGAACACGGCGTCGACACTGCCGAACGGGGTGCGATACAGGAACTGGAGCAGCGTTCGCCACTCGGTCGCGACGACGAGCGCGAAGAGCAGCGCCAGCAGCGCCGCGGCAGGAAGCGCAAGAACGCGCGCGAATCTCTCGAACACCGCGAGCGCGGAGTATCGACGAGCAGGTGCGCTTGGGCCCGCGGGCGCTTTCTGGGACCACAGCGCGAGCCGCAGGTTGCCGTAGAAGACCGCGAAGGCGATAACGCCGGCGACGATCCCGAGCAGCCATTGCGCGACGATCTTCGTCAGGAACACCCGCTCGAAGCCGATCTCGGAGTACCAGAGCCAATCGGCGTACCGGCGCGACACGGCCGGCAGCACGAAGAAGAGCACCACCAGCGCCAACAGTCCGAAGAGCGCCAGCCGGAACGTGCGCGGCAACGGTTCCCGCGGCGGGCCCGCGGCGGGGCCCAACGCTCGCGGGCCGATTCCGCGAAGCAGCTCCTCTACGCGATCACGATCCTCGGGACGGGGCGGTTCGGCCACGGCCTCTCCTTCCGGGTGTCTCAACGAATGTATGGCCGCGCGCTACCTTTTGCGCATGGCCCAGCACATCCCAGTCAACTACGAAAAGGACATTCTCCCCGAATACCGGGGGACGCCAGTGGGACTCCTGCTCGAGTACCACAACCTCGGGCGCGCCATCGGATCGGTGGCGTCCCCCAAGATGCTCATCGGCATGTGCATGGACAGCCGCAAGTCGCTCCGGATTCCCAACGACTTCGCGTTCATCCTCCGTACCGCCGGAGCGAACATGCGCGACAACGAGTTTCGCATCTCCTACGCGATCGCGGTCGGCGGCGTGCGGACCATCGTGCTGATCGCGCACACCGACTGTGGAATGGCTCGTCTATCGCAACGCCGAGAGCAGTTCATTCGCGGTCTCATGGACGCCGCCGGGTGGGATGAGGCGCGCGCGATCCGGCATTTCGAGGAGGCCGCCCCGAAGTTCGGCATCCGCGACGAGGTGGAGTTCGTGCTCGGTGAAGCGGATCGCCTGCGGGCGATCTATCCGCGCATCGCCATCGCGCCGCTGCTCTACCGTGTCGAGGACGATCTGCTGTACCAGCTCCTGCCGGACGGACGCGACTGAGGATCGAAGAACGCCGCCTGACGAGTCGGGTTGGGTCCTTGCCGGCGTGTGCTCCATCGGTCAAGTTGGGAACGCCACCTCGGTCCTTCCCTCCTTCGCTTCCCGGCCGCCCCTTCCCGCAGGAGTCTCGCCATGACTGGTCATCACGAGCACGAAATGCAGGACACTGACCAGCACCGCCACGCCGCGCACGGCGTCGGGCATCACGGACATGGCGCCGTCGCCCACCTGCCGACGGGTGACATCCGCGCGGCCTACACGGCTGCGTATGAAGCCGCCGAACCCGATCCCGGGCGGCAAGTCGTCGTGGCTCACCTCGAGCCGCGCGAGGTCGAGTGGGAATTCCGTCCCGGCCGACGGACCCGGGCGTGGGGATTCAACGGGCAGGTCCCCGGGCCCGTGATCGAGGCGCAGGTGGGTGACGTCCTCGAGGTGCGCCTGACGAATCGCCTCAGCGAGCCGACCGTCGTTCACTGGCACGGCCTCCGCATTCCGGCGGCCATGGATGGAACGGAAATGGTCCAGTGGCCCGTCGCGCCCGGACAGGCGTTCGCGTACCGGTTCAAGGTTCCCGATGCCGGGACCTTCTGGTACCATCCCCACCTGAACGAGACGGTGCAGCTCGAGCGCGGTCTGTACGGCGCCCTCATCGTTCGAGGACCTAACGAGCCTCACCTCGACGCCGAGCGCGTGCTCGTGCTCGATGACGTGCAGCTCGATCGTGCCGGGCAGATCAAGCCGCCTGGCTGGTGGCTCGAGAGTCACGATGGCCGCGAAGGGACCACGAGGCTCGTCAACGGTCGCCAGGAGCCCGACCTCACGATGGCGGCCGGCCAGGTCGAGCGATGGCGCATCGTCAACGCCGCGAGCGCGCGATACGTCCGCCTGTCGATTGGCGGCCGTCCCTTCCGGATCCTCGGCACCGATGGCGGGTTGATCACGGCGCCATTCACGACGAGCGAAGTGCTGTTGGCGCCGGCGGACCGCGTCGATCTTGCGGTGGGACCGTTCTCCGAGGGAGAGACGCTTCGCGTCGAGTCCCTTCCCTTCAACCGCGGTTCGTTTCGCGGGCACCGGAAGGCCGAGCCGTTCGCCACGCTGCGGGTTGGTCCGGCGAAGCCCTCGCACGCTCACGTCCCGGAAATCCTGAGAGAGATCGAGCCGCTGGCAAGCGGAGCGGCGACCCCGACGCGAGAAGTCAGGCTGGGATTCAAGCTGAGCCGAAAGCACGGGGTGGACTTCACCATCAACCGCGAGCTGCACCATCGCGCCGATCCGTGTCGCGTGGGGGAGCTTCAGGTGTGGGACATCGTCAATCGATCTCCCGTCCACCACCCGTTCCACCTGCACGGATTTTTCTTTCAGGTGCTTGCCGTCAACGGCGAGCCGCCCGCCTTCCGCTCGTGGGAGGACACGGTCAACGTGCCGGCGTTAGGCACGGTGCGGATCGCGTGGGTGCCCGATGACCGGCCGGGGGAATGGATGTATCATTGCCACATCCTCGAGCATCACGCGGCCGGCATGATGGCGCACGTCGACGTGGTGCGCTGACGCCTCGGCAGTGAACATGCCACGTCTTTGTGTTTGGCTCCCTCTGACTTTCATATGGTCGGTGTCGACGTCGGCGGCGCTCGCGCAGGAGCGCGCCGATTCGGCCGCGCTCGTCAGGATCACCCAGGAGATGATGGACGCCGTCACCGACGGGAAGCCGGCGGTCTGGGCAGCGCGGCTATCCTCCCGATGGTTCATCACCGATGAGGAAGGCGCACATATCACCCGCATCCAGTTCCTGAAGGGCCTGCAAGGCCTGCCGCCGGGACAGAGTGGAAAGCTTCAGGTGACGAACGCCCGCTTCGTCGATGCGCCCGGGGTCGCCGTTCTCAGCTACGACATCGACGAATGGCACGACTACCACGGGCAGGAGCTGCGCACCCGGTTCCACGCCACCGATACCTGGGTCCGCGAAGGGTCGCGCTGGAGGATGCTGACGTCGCAGGTGACGGCCCTTCCGAGGCCCATGGAAGGTCGCGCGGTGGCGCGCCCGATTCTCGACGCCTACGCGGGCACCTACGAGCTGATTCCCGAGATTCGCCTTCGCATCATCGCGACCGATACCGGGCTCACCCTCGACCGGGAAGGCCGGCCGACCGACCGTCTGCACGCGATCGACGAGCGGATCTTCATACGGCACGGCGCGCGTGGGTTCTGGCTGTTCGAGCGCGATTCGACCGGCGCCGTCGTGCGCCTGGTGAGCTGGCGGGACAACAACCCGGTGGTCTGGCGGCGCGTGCGATAGACGCCGCGTGCGTGGAGGCGTTAGGCGCTCGCGCCGCTCACAGAAGCTGCCAGACCGGTGGAAAGAGGAGGACCACCGCGAGCGCGATCAGGATCACCGTGACGGTGAAGACGCGGCCGGGATCGACCTGGCGGTCCTTCCAGCGCCTGTGCAACACGACCCACGCCACCAGCCACGCGACTGTCCCGAACGCGGTGCGACCGGTTACCCCGCCGGCCGGGCCGTACAACGTCGGCGCGGAGAAGATCCCCACCTCGTTGAGGATGACGATCAGGGCGAGCGCGAAGGCGCCGATCCCGCCGGCGAGGAATGCCGCGAGTGCGGCGCCATTGGTGACTTCATCGCCGACACGCTGCGAAGTGGACACGTTTCCGGCTCCCGGTTACTCCAGTGGAGCGACCTTGTTGATGAACACACCGAGCAGCGCCGCGACCGAGGCGAGCATGAAGCTGATGCCCAGCAGCGTCATGGCCATTCGATTCAAGGAGGCATCGCTCACCAGCTTCGACCGGGAGCGCATCGCGACGAAGGCAACCGCGGTCGTCAGCATCGCGGTCACCCACGGGATGTGCTCCTTCATCTCCATGGCGATCGAATGGAGCCAGGCGGTATCAGGCGTCGATCGAAGCAGCGCCCTCGGATACTGCGTGAGGTCGGTCGCGCCCTCGGGCGGCGTTGCCCGATACGGGCCAAAGATGATGTAGGTGCCCAGAATGACGGTGAGCCAGAGCGCCACGGCGGCGAATACCGTCAGCCATGCGAGCCGCCGCGACGCCACCTCGGCACCGACCGTCACTCCATCGGCGGTCCGCATCACCCACAGGCAGAACAACGCCGCCGCCAACGCCATCAGCGCACCGCCGCCCAGCACGACGCCATGTACCATCGTCCAGATGCTGCGGCCGCTGAAGAGCGTATCCATGTCGGTCAGGCCGCCTCACTCTCCTGCCGGACGAACTGCACCTCTCCTTCGATCCGGACCTTGTTGGCTACCAGCACACCGCCGGTTTCGATGGCCTGGTTCCACTTGAGCCCCCACTCACGGCGGTCGATCTCCGTCCGGAAGCTGAACCCCGCCCGCGTTTTCCCCCACGGATCGGTGCCGCGACCGAGATACTCGCAATCGAGCACCACGTCCATGGTGCTGTCACGAATCGTCAGCTCCCCTTCCACCTGAAACGTATCTCCCTCCTTCGTCGGCGCATTCTCGACTTTCGTGCTGCGGAAGGTGATCGTCGGGAAACGGTCCGCATCGAAGAAGTCGGGGCCCCGAAGATGCCGATCGCGATCGGCGACGCCCGTGTCGATGCTTGCCGTCCTTATGGATGCTTCGATTCCGGCGTCTTCCGGATGGTCTCGGTCGCCGGTGAGCGTCGCCGCCAATTCCTTGAAGCGGCCGCGCACCGTGGTCATCATCATGTGCTTGACGGCGAACTCGACACTCGAATGCGTCGGGTCGAGCTGCCAGGTCGTTTTGGTGTATACGGCGGTCGCAGGCGTCATCTCATCCTCCAGCAGGCGCTGACTCACGTCTCCGGCGCGGCGGTCGCGCCACGATTGCGCATGAGGACCCGCGAGGGCCGTGCCAGGTGACGCCGGTCCAACCGACCAAGCCAGGAGTTTTTCATTGGCAAACATGACCCCAGGGACCTCTACTCCACTCGCGTGCGTGCCCGAGGCGATCCCAGCGAGCGAGCGCTCGGGACACTTCGCCTTGCTCACCAGGTTGTTCGGTGAGACCGCGCGCGGGCGGCGCGACGTGCCGAACGGCTACGCGTTTCGGTTCGACGCCGAGTCGTTCGAAGATGTCGCCCGCTTCGTCGCGCTCGAGCGGCGGTGCTGTCCGTTTCTCCAGTTCGTCATCGAGCTCTCGCCGAACGCGGGGCCGCTCTGGCTTTCGCTGACCGGTCCCGAGACGACCCGCGAGTTTCTCGACGTCGAGCTTCCCACTCGGAAAGATCGAAGTGTCTGAGCGTGTGCCCTGTTCACATCTCGAGCACTCGGTCGACCTCTGAGAGCGCGTCGGATGCTCGTCGCCAGCAATCGTTGGCCACAACTCACCACCGACTGCGCACGACCCTTGCTATCATTCTCGTTGAAGGGGAGTAGCTCCGCGGGCTGAACATCCCGCGCTGCCGGACCGTCAACACTGCGCCACCGCGCACGGTCCGGCTGGTCACTGGGGACCGGGCGAGACCTTCGCATGGACCAGGCATGGCGCCTGGCCGCGCGAGGGCTCGCCCTTCGTGCGTTCGTACCCGAGGTGACCGTGGATCAACTCTGGATGTGGGTGGCGTTCAACGCCTTCGTGCTCGTGATGCTGGCCATCGACCTGGGAGTCTTCCACCGGCATGCGCACGAGGTGTCGCTCCGCGAAGCGGCGGCCTGGAGCGTGGTATGGGTGACGCTCGCGCTCGCGTTCAATTACGGCGTCTGGCACTTCATGGGCGAGCAGGCGGGGCTCGAGTTCCTCACGGGCTACCTGATCGAGAAGGCGCTCTCGGTCGACAACATCTTCGTCTTCGTCCTGATCTTCGCGTACTTCAACGTCCCATCACGCTACCAACACCGCATCCTCTTCTGGGGCATCCTGGGCGCCCTTTTGATGCGTGGTGCGATGATTGGGGCCGGTGCCGCGCTGATTCGGGAGTTCCACTGGATCATCTACATCTTCGGCGCGTTTCTGGTCTTCACCGGAATCCGGATGGCGGTGCAGACCGAGCGCGCCATCGAGCCGCAAGCGAATCCGCTGATCCGGCTCGTGCGGCGGCTGATACCCGTGACGGACGTATATCACGGCCAGCGATTCTTCGTTCGCGAGGAGGTCGGCGGCCGCATGCGACGCGTGGCCACGCCGCTCTTCATCGTGCTGCTGCTGGTGGAGACGACGGACCTCATCTTCGCCGTCGACTCCATCCCGGCGATCTTCGCGATCACCACCGACCCGTTCATCGTCTACACCAGCAACGTATTCGCCATCCTCGGCCTGCGCTCGCTCTACTTTCTTCTGGCCGGCGTGATCCACCGGTTCCACTTTCTCAAGCTCGGTCTCTCGCTCGTACTCGTTTTCGTCGGCGCGAAGATGCTGCTGACGGATCTCTACAAGGTTCCGATCGGTGTGTCGCTCGGCGTCATCGGAATACTGCTCGGGGCTTCGGTGGTGGTCAGTCTCTTGTTCCCGAGGACGGCGAGAGCGCACGATCCGCTGGACCAACCGCCCGGAGCGCCCGATAGCGAAGGGGTCGCAGAAAAAAAGCGCCGGGACCCGTGACGGCCCCGGCGCGTGCACTTGCTCCTCCATCAACAGTGCGTCGAGAGCGGGCGACCGGACTCGAACCGGCGACGTCCAGCTTGGGAAGCTGGCATTCTACCAACTGAATTACGCCCGCAACGTCGAACTCGATTCCCGAGAGCCACCGGTCGGGATTGAACCGACGACCGCTCGATTACGAATCGAGTGCTCTACCGCTGAGCTACGGTGGCCTTCAGAGTGCCCTGGCGCGGACTCGAACCGCGACGCCTTTCGGCACCACCCCCTCAAGATGGC
>DASRHU010000236.1:0-8760 GCA_035650335.1 Gemmatimonadaceae bacterium
GGCGTTCGCGCGAACGCCGTTGCTCCGATTTCCATCCGCACCGCTGACAACGAGCAGAGTATGGGTCCCGACGCGCGTTACGTCGAGCGCGAAGATGTCGCGCGCGTCGTCGCCTGGCTGTGCGCCGATGCATCGAGACCGATGACCGGGCAGGTGATCGCGCTTGGATGAATCGCTCTGGAAGGAATGACGAAAGCGGACCGAGGAGGCCGCGCTGAAATAGTCTCACATTCATTCCATTTCATTCCGAATTCCGCATTCCGCATTCGGCTTACACTTGCCCCGCGCCGAGGGACGGGACCACTTTGAGTCATGTCTCTCGCGGCACGACGCCGAACCGCCGCGCGAACGATCGTCCTCGATCGCTCGCTGGAGGCGCTCCCGCTCTTTCGGCTCAGCGATTCCGCCGAGGACACCGTCATCGCGTATGAACCGCCGACTGGCGGACGATGGCGCGTCCTGCCGAGTCCCGGAGAGCGCCTTCCCGGCACCTTCGATCAGGACGTCTACATCGAGCTCTGGCATCGCTGGCAGGAGGCGAGCTGCCCCGAGGACGGCGTGATCAGCTTCACCCTGCACGCCTTTCTCCGATCGATGGGACGCCGGGTGGATGGACGGACCTACGAGCAGCTGCGATCTGCATTGATGCGGCTCGAGCGCACGACGCTCGAGTCACAAGGGGCGTACTGGAGCGCGAGCAGTGAGGGAAACATCGACGTCGCGTTCACGCTGCTGACCAGCGTGTCGATCGATCGCCGGCGTGGATCGGACAGGGATCAGCTCACGCTCTTCCCGACCCTCACCGTCTCGGAGCCGGGGGTTGCGCGGGTCACCCTCTCGCCGCTCGTCCGGACCAACGTGAACGCCGGCCACACCGTCTCTCTGTCGGCTGCCCACTATCTCCAGCTCTCCTCGCCGGTGGCTCGCCGTCTTTACCGCCTCCTCGAGGTTGCCCGCATGGAGGGCACGGTCACCTGGCGCGTCGGCCTCGAGCAGCTGGCCCTGCAGCTCCCGCTGACCCAGCGCTATCCCTCGCACCTGCAGCGAGTTCTGCAGCCGGCGCACGAGATGCTGGTGGAGGCCGGACTGATCCGCGATGTGGTGGTCCGACAGCAGATGCGACGCTGGTTCGTGGATTACGTCCTCGCCTCGAGGGCGGCCTAGAGGGCCTAAACGTCCGAATGCGGAATGCGGATTGCGATGCGAATCCGGGGAACGAGCACGGAAGACCGACCCAATACAGTCCGGGACGTGGCTTGAGGCCCGCCATCGTGGGGTAACGCCTTCCCCCGAGGGGGGTAGTTCAGTCAACTTCCTCGGTCCTCTGTGCTCGTTCCCTTCGCTGTCCCACTTTCAAGAACCGGAGCCCCTCCCGCAATGACCACGAAACTCGACAAGACGCTCAAGCGCGAAATTGACATCGACGGGCAGCCCTACACCGTGACGATCTCCCCGGAAGGTGTGAAGCTCACGCAAAAAGGGTTTCGCAAAGGGCGCGAGATGTCCTGGCGTTCGCTGTGGCAGGGCGGGACGGAAGAGGGCTCCGGCGGAATGAGCGGCTAGGACCGGAACCTCGACCCTGCTCGATCGTATTTAAGGAGAAGAGTTTCTCCCCACCTCTGCCGGCAGTCCCATGAATCGCTTCCGGAAGCTCACGCTGATCGCAGCCGTCGCCGCACCCGCTCTCGTTGGCGGGTTCGTCATTCAGGATCGCGCCGCGCGCGACGGCGCACGGCTGTTCGACCAGGTCCTTTCGCTCGTCGCCGACCGGTTCGTCGATACCGTCGATAACGCTACGCTCTACGAGAAGGCGGCGCGCGGCCTCGTCGAAGAGCTCGACGATCCGTACTCGGAGCTGCTCACTCCCAAGCAGCTGCAGCGGTTCTCGACGAATTCGACGGGACGCTATGGCGGCATCGGGATGCGGATCGAGGACCAGGACGGCGTAATCACCGTCGTGCAGGTCTTCCCGAATACACCGGCGGAAGCGGCCGGCATTCAGGAAGGCGATCGCATCGTGCAGGTCGACACCGCGTCCACGCGCGGGTGGACGACGGAGCAAGTCTCGAATGCACTCATTGGAACGCCGGGCACTCAGGTTTCGGTGCGGTTCATTCGTCCCGGAGTCTCCGAGGTCATCCAGCACCGCCTTACGCGGGCGACCATTCACATTCCGGCGGTTCCGTACGCGCTGGTGCTGGACAACAAGATCGGGTACATCCCGCTCCAGTCCTTCAACGAGAGCGCGGGGGAGGAGCTCGAGACCAGCGTTGACCAGCTGCTCAAGGCTGGAGCGAGCGGAATCATCCTCGATCTTCGTGGCAACCCTGGTGGGATCCTCGATCAGGGTCTCGCCGTCGCCGACATTTTCCTCGATGGTGGTGATGAGATCGCGAGCGTCCGTGGTCGCGGAATGATGTCGCAGCAGTTCGTCGCCAAGGGCAAGCCGAAGATGCCGAACATGCCGCTGGTCGTTCTCGTCGACGGCTACACCGCGTCGGCATCCGAGATCGTCGCCGGCGCGCTGCAGGACCACGACCGCGCGCTCGTCGTCGGCACGACCTCGTTCGGCAAGGGGCTCGTGCAGACGGTCTTCCCGCTCGAGGGTGGCTACGCACTCAAGCTGACCACCGCGAAATGGTTCACGCCCAGCGGGCGGTCGATTCAGAAGGATCGCAAGGATGACGCGGCCGAGTTGCTCGCGTCGGGCGGCCGTCCCGGTGACACGACCGCGGCGGCACGCATGACCTCCGCGCGCCGGCAGGACGAGTCGGTCCCCGACTCCCTCGAGACCGACGCCGTGAAGAAGAATCGTCCGATGTACCGCTCGGACGCTGGTCGCATCGTGTATGGTGGCGGCGGCATCACCCCCGACGTCATCATCCCGGATGACACGGTCACCTCACGAGAGCAGGAGTTCCTCAAGCAGATCGGGCCGAAGTCGCCCCAGGTTCGGATCGCCCTCTGGAACTACGCACAGGAGCTGAAGGCGCGAGTCTCCGAGCCCTCGTTCCAGGTTCGTCCAGAGTGGCGGGAAGAGCTCTACCGGCGCCTGGTCGCGGCGAAGGTGGACGTCGACAAGCAGTTGTTCGACGCGGCCCGCCCGACGGTCGACAAGTGGATCTCGCACTTCGTGACCCGTTTCGCCTTCGGCGATTCCGCCGCCGCGCGCCGCGAGGTTCCGGACGATCCGCAGCTTCAGCGGGCGATGGAGCTCATGAAGAAGGGCTCGACGCAAAAGGATCTTTTCGCCGTAGCTCGCGCATCCCGCTGACGCTGACGTACATTGTCGGCATGAGCCGACGCAAACTGACTACGATCGCGACGGCCACCCTCTCGGTGGCCGTCGCCGCATGCACCCCAGCCCCCGCTGCACGCACCCCCGAGGCGCCCGCCGCGCAGCACACCGTCGCGGCCGAGCCTGGCGAGCGACACCTCGCCAACATTCGCCAACTCACGTTCGAGGGCGAGAACGCCGAGGCGTATTGGAGCGCCGACGGAGGCCGGTTGATCTTTCAATCGACGCGCGAGGGACGCACCTGCGACCAGCAGTACACCATTGACGTCGATGGCCGGAATCTCCGCCGCGTGTCCACAGGCACCGGGAAGACCACCTGCGGATACTTCTTCGATGGTGACCGGCGCATCTTTTTCGCCTCCACTCACCACGCCGACACCGCCTGCCCGCCGCGTCCCGATTTTTCTCGCGGCTACGTCTGGCGTCTCGATCCGTTCGACATCTACACAGCCGACGCCACCGGCGCGAATCTCCGGCGCCTTACGAGTTGGAACGCCTACACGGCCGAAGGCACCTTGTCCCCCGATGGATCGCGCATCGTGTTCACCTCCACCAAGGACGGCGATCTCGAGATCTACACGATGCGCACCGACGGCAGCGACGTGAGGCGCCTGACCAACACGCCCGGGTACGATGGGGGAGCTTTCTTCTCTCCTGACGGGTCGAGAATCGTCTACCGCGCGCACCACCCGACCGACTCGGCATCGCTCGCGGAATACCGCACGCTCCTCGGGCAGGGACTGGTGCGCCCGTCGCGAATGGAGATTTGGGTCATGAACGCCGATGGCAGCGACCAGCGACAAGTCACCAGCCTCGGCGGCGCCAACTTCGCTCCGTACTTCACCCCCGACGGACGCCGGATCATCTTCGCGTCGAATCACACCAACCCGCGAGGGCGCGCATTCGATCTCTACCTCGTCAACCTGGATGGGTCGGGCGTGGAGCAGGTGACGACGCACCCCGATTTCGACTCGTTCCCGATGTTCAGCCCCGACGGTACGAAGCTCGTGTGGGCCTCTAATCGCCATGCGGCGCAGCAGGGCGGCACGAACATCTTCGTCGCCGACTGGCGCGACTGATCATCACGCCCGTAGAATGAGAATCCCCCTTTTCCGGGAGTAGGCATGCTCATCGGGCTTGGCGTTCTCGCGCTCCTGGCGCTGCTGATTGGGACCAAATCGTTCAAGGTCGTTGGGCAGGCCGAGGTGCTGGTCATCGAGCGGCTCGGCAAGTTCAATCGTGTCGCGCGCTCGGGATTCAACGTCCTCATCCCCTTCATCGAGCGTCCGCGCCCCATCGACGTCCGCTACTTCGAGGCGGATGTCAACGGGGTGAAGAAGATCACGGCCGGGTCCACCGCGCGGATCGACCTGCGCGAGCAAGTGCTCAATTTCCCCAGCCAGCCGGTGATCACGAAGGACAACGTCACCATCGACATCGACGCCGTCCTCTACTACCGCATCGCGGACCCGCAGAAGGCGACGTACTCGATTCAGAACCTCCCGTACGCGCTCGAGACGCTGACGCGCACGACCCTCCGCAACATCGTCGGCGACATGGAGCTCGACCAGACGCTCGCCAGCCGCGATCTCATCAACAAGAAGATGCGCGAGGTGATCGAGGAAGCGTCGATCGGCTGGGGAGTGGACGTGACCCGCGTCGAGCTCCAGGCGATCGAGCCCCCACGCGACATTCAGCAGTCGATGGAGCTCGTTATGCGCGCCGAGCGTGAGCGCCGGGCCGCGGTCACCAACGCCGAGGCGAGCAAGCGAGCCGCCATTCTCGAGGCCGAGGGGCTACGCGAGGCGCAGGTCCGAAAGGCCGAAGGCGAGAAGGAGGCCGCGGTGCTGCGCGCGCAGGGGCTCGCCGAGGCGCGCCTCACGATGGCGCAGGCGGAGGCCGAGGCCATCCAGCGTATCGGGGACTCGCTGCCCGAGGGGCAGGCCGCGATGTATCTGCTCGGCCTCAAGTACCTCGAGGCGCTCCCGCAGGTGACGCAGGGTAAAGGGTCGACGATCTTCCTCCCCGCCGAAGCGACGGGCGTCCTGGGCGCACTGGGCGGTATGAAGGAGCTGCTCGCGAAGTCGGGCGGTGGGGCGCAGAGCCCGTCGCCGGGACCCACGCCCCCGCCAGCCGGATACCAGCCACCTCGCGCCACCGCGCGCGCGACGTTGCGCAATCCGGGCGACGAGGAACGCTGATCTTGCCGAAGATCAAGAAAATCTCGCGGGAGCGCGCCGAGCGGATTGCACGCGGGCAGGCGTGCGAGCACTGCCGCGAGTACAGCTACAAGAAAGTCAGCGTGAAGCCCGCCGCGAAGGAGCACGTGAAGGAATTCAACGAAGCCTGGCACGCGACGCTCGTATGCGGCGTCTGCGGGAACACCCAGGAGATGGGGATCGATCCCGAGGGCGACGTCGTGTACGTGGGGTAGAGCGGGCCACGGGCCAGGGGCCAGGGGCCAGGGGTGTGGAAAGCGCGGCGCCGCTTCGCGGCAGCCGCGCTCATCAGATGAGCAAACGGCCGCGCGTTGCGCGGCCGTTTGCTTTCCACACCCATGGCCCTTGGCCCCTGGCCCGTGGCCCGCTCTATCTCCCCACACTCTCCTTGAAACCCGACATCACATCCCGTCTCCACCACCGCTCGCTGCGGATCATCTCCTCGACCGCGGCCTGGTGCTCCATCGCACCACGATACGAGCGCGTCGTCGTCAGCGCGTCGTAGACATCGACGATGCAGATGAGCTGCGCCGTCAGCGGGATCTCGTCGCCGCGCAGCCGGTCCGGATAGCCCGAGCCATCGAGCTTCTCATGGTGCGAGCGAATGATCGGCCGGATCTCCCACGGAAACTCCACCGACGCCAGCAGCTCGATCCCGTACTCCGGGTGGCGCTTCATCTCCTCGAACTCGTCGTTCGTCAGGCGGCCCGGCTTGTTGAGGATCTCGTGAGGGATGCGCACCTTCCCGAGATCGTGCAGGTAGGCGCCCACCCGGATCGTCTGCATCTCGGTCTCATCCAGCCCCATCGCGGCGGCCAGCGCTGCGGCGTACGTCGCCACCCGCTCGGAATGTCCATGCGTATAGGTGTCGCTCGACTCGATCGAGCGTCCCCATTCGCGCACGATCTCGAGGTACACGCTCTCGAGGTGCCCCACCTTGGCCTTGACGTCGACGAGATCGACACGCGCATCGAGACGGCGGAACAACCGGTGCGAGGCGTTGAGGAGTCGCAACGCCTCCTGACTGCGTCCGAGTCCTTGATAGAGCAGCGCCAACTCCCGCGACGCCTCCGCCTCATCGAGCGCCGCGCCCACGTCGGATGACAGGCGCACCGCCGAGCGAAGGCGCGCTTCCGCGAGAGCCGGCCGCCCCGTTTCGCGATACACCATCCCGAGAAAGCGATACGCGCTCGATTTTCCGCCGGCCATGCCGAGCGAGTCGAAGATGCGCAGCGCCTCCTCGGCGTCCTGGCGCGCGTACTCGAATCGCGAGCGGGCAAGATGCACCTCGGTGCGATTGAGCAGGATGTGCCCGCGCAGGTGAACGTCGCCGGTCGATTCCGCCACCTCGAGACTCGCGCGATAGTACGCTTCGGCCTCATCCCACAGGCGCTGATCCGCGCTCAGCATCCCGAGGTTATGATAGGCGATCGCGCATCCGCGCTCGTCGCGGCTACGACGAAAGGCCTCGAGCGAGCGGCGGTAATGCGCCATCGCGGCGGCGAGATCGCCGTGAATGTTGGCCATGATTCCGAGATTCTGCTCGATACGGCCGACCAGCTCGCCGCTGGCGGCCCCGAGATCGAGCGCACGATCCAGCTGCTGCCGCGCCTGCGCCCATTCGCCGCGCTCGATGTGCACGAGCGCGATGCCGTTCAGCGCCTCCGCCGCCAGAACGCCGTCATTGTGTGCGATCGCGACCTCGTAGCTCCGATGGCACAGCTCGATGGCCTGGTCGTACTCGTGACGCCGCCGCCTCACGACGCCCAGCCGGCGCAACGCCTCGGCGAGTGCCGCGCCATCGACCGTCGGATCGGCGCCATTGATCGCTGACTCGTAACACCGGATGGCTTCCGGCACCCGGCCCGCACGCTCGTGCTCGCGCGCCTCGCTCAGAAATGCGACCGGGCGCCGGGGCCCGAAGGCCGCCGGCGCCGTGAACCGATGCGGAGCGAGCGGCATCGCGCGCTCAGTCGGCAAGCATGTACCTCGAGAAGTGATCGACCTTGCCGGTCACCGTCCGACTGAACGGATTCGGCAGCGACAACAGCACTTCGAGGATGTCGAGGTTGTCGTCGACGTAGGCGATGCGCAGACCATAGGGGCTGAGAATCGCGCAGTCCGCATAGCTCATCGTCAGCGAGATCGGCCGCTGGAACTGGAGCCCGTGCGGCTCGAACCGCACTTCCACGTACTTGCCCGCGGGAGCGGTTGCCGTGATGAGCACGGGCTCGCGAACCGCGTACGCCGGTACGTACAGCTTGTGCGGCCCGACGCGCAGCACTCCACCCTGCGGCCCGATCAGCTGGCTCGCGCTGTACGTGTTGCTGACGTTACACTCGACGAGCCCGGAGACGACCGTCTTGACCGTCGACTCGACCGTCTCGCCGGTCGCCGTCAGGATCTGCGAGGCGTCGTCGAGCAGAAACGCGTTAGGCGCGACCGGCGCGGTGACGGGACCGCGATCGTCGGCGCACGACGCGAGCAGCACGGCGGCGAGCGCGAGCGCGAACAGTGACGTGAAGCGACGTGGGGCGGACATGTGTGACTCCATGAGAATGCGATGCCCAGTTCGGAAGGCCGAATCCCGATGTGTCGGCGCGAGGGCCATACCTCGTGCAACGCGGCTGACCTGCTCGACATCGAGCTTCAGCCGCGCCTCGCCAGGAGAGCCCTGGTGACGGGCAGGGATTAGGCAATTCACATTCCGACCACGGGCGTCGCGTTGTCGCGCCGCCGGAACGATCAACTCGCGTCGTGAGGCGAAACGGCGACGGGACCGGACAGGACGACCGGGCCCGAAGATGTCATTTCGTCCGGTCGGCTCGTCCGCGATCGCGAGGATGTGTCCTGGAGTCCTCGTTAGGCACGCGCTACGGCCAGAGCCGCTTGCGCGAGTAGCGCTCCCCGAACACCGACCGCAGGACATCCGACGGGTCCTCCGAGCGCACGATGACATCGAGGCGCGACGCAACACCGACGGGACGGTTGAACGTCACGTACCGCGCGTAGCTACCGCAGAAGCACAGGGGGCCCCTCCGGTAGATGCGGCCCAGCCAGAGGTCCGGAAGGCCCGCCCACGCCAGCAGGTAGAAGGCCTCGAGTGAGCGCCCGGCGGGCAACGAGCCAGGTCGAACGCCTCGCGGCATCAGGCCGTGCTTTCCCCACTGGACATCGATAACCACCTGCCGTCTCGGCCACGCCATGTGGAGGATGTTCCCGTGCCAGTACGTCCATAGATCC